>DATHGO010000116.1:0-16001 GCA_035317585.1 Gemmatimonadaceae bacterium
CCGCTCCTGCGCCGCCGACATCAGCGCCCGCTCGTGTGAGCGCACGCGGTCCATGCCAATCTTGTCGAGATACTCGACCGCCGCGGCGAGACCGACTGCGTTGGCGGCATTGGGCGTTCCGGCTTCGAATTTGTAAGGCAGCACGTTCCAGGTCGTGCGATCATCGTGCACGAACTCGATCATGTCGCCGCCCGTCTGATACGGTGGCATCTCCTCGAGCATCTCGCGACTACCAATCAATCCGCCAATTCCCATCGGTCCGAGCATCTTGTGGCCGCTGAATGCATAGAAATCGACGCCGAGCGAATCGAACGAGACAGGGAAGTGCGGAGCGCTCTGCGCGCCATCGCACACGAGAATCGCATCGGTCTTCTCACGCGCCAGCCGCACAATCTCCGGGATCGGATTAATCGTTCCCAGTGCGTTTGACACATGACTGAAGGCGATGACCTTCGTGCGCTTGTTCAGCAGCCCACTCAGAAAATCGAGATCGATTTTTCCATCAGGAGTCAGCTCGCAGACTCTGAACTTCGCGCCCTTTCTCATTGCGAGAACCTGCCAGGGGACGAAATTCGCGTGGTGATCCATCGCCGTGACGACGATCTCGTCACCGCTCGCGACGTTCGCCATTCCCCACGAGCCGGCGACTAGATTCAGGCCTTCTGTAGTGCCGCGCGTGAAGACGAGACAGTCGGAATCTCGGACGCCAAGAAACTGGGCAATCCGAACTCGCGACTGGTGGTAGACCTCGGTTGCCCGCACGGAAAGCGCGTAGGCTCCGCGATGCGGATTTGCGTTCGCCGTCTCGTAGAAATCGCGCAGCGCATCGAGAACCACTCTGGGCTTCTGCGACGTCGCGGCCGAGTCGAGGTAGTGGAGACCCGGATTATTGACGAGGAGAGGAAAATCAGCGCGAAGATTCATGGCACACGTACCGTCGATGCCTCGTACTTCCCATCGATCCGTTGGCAACGTGGTCCAACGAGAATCGTGTCTCCCTCGAGCCGCACCTGAAACACCGGCAGCGGCGCCGTGGCCGGCACCTGCTTCACTTCGCCCGACCTGCAATCGTACCGTGCTCCGTGCCATGCGCACTGGAGCGTCCCATCGTCGAGCAGGTCGCCCAGCGACATCGAAAAGTGCTGGTGGGTGCAGATATCGCTCAGCGCGGAGATTTCGCCTTTGTACCGGACGAGACAAACCGCATCACCGCTGGGACGCACCCGTTGCAGAACCTTCCCCTCGGGCAGATCAGTTAGCGAGGCGACCGGCTCGAACTCCGGGCTTCCAGCCGGCGAATGGAAAACGGGACGGGAAGCGCCGGTCATTCGGGTCGTTTAATGAACAAAATCGGGCGCATTCTGGACATTCTCAGTCGGCGTAAATCCTGGCGAGACAATGGGATAGAAAGGCACGAGCTCTCGGCCTATCCCGATAAAATTGCTTCGGATTGAATCTACGCCGGAAGTACAGAAACGCCAAGGAGTTGGAACGAGCTCGGGAGTCGGGGCGCTGATCGACGCAGAAGGCTCTGACGCGACGGTGAACGCCCCGACGATTCCCATCTAAAACGTGTAAGCGAGTCCTGCGGTCCATTCCGCCGCGCTGCCGCCGAAATTCGAGCCTGTTTGGTCTGAGTGGTAATCCCAGCCACGCAATCGCAATTCCGCCCGGGCAGCGAACCGAGGCGACAATCCGACTCGCAATCCCGCGGCGGCTGAATAGGTGGGAGATGTCGCCGCCCTACCAGCCGCATTGTTGAAATAGTGAAGCCATCCCGCTCCTGCACCTAGATACGGACGGACCCGGGCGAGCGGCAACTGAAATTGCACCTGGCCTTCCGCCAAACCGACGCGTGTGCCGACGTTGCTGAACTGTTCATCGAGAGATGCGTACGACAGATTGCCCTCCCCAAGTAGCCAGGAGCCCACAAATGGGACGGCGGCGCGAAGGGCGATCACTGGGGCGGTACCCGTACCGCTCGCATCGAACTGCATCACCCCAACGGAGACCGAGATTTCGGGTGTAGGCGTCTGCGCTTCCAGCCAGATCGCAGAGACAAGCAACAGGATGGAGCCCCAGAAGAGTGCGCGCCCGAATGTGTTGTTCATTTTTCCGCTCCGGATTGACAGGTGGGTGCGTCAGGCTAGCGAGAATCGTGCAACATCCCGGACGCCACTTCTCCTGACGGGAAGGGGGTTAACTCGGTTCCTGGAGGGTGGACGACACCCGTCAGCGACACGTTTTGTCTCTCGTGCGAGACCTGATCAGTCCGAGCTCCTCGCCCGCGCGTTCGAGGCAAAGTCCGAACACGCTGGGCCTACACGTTGAAAATTGGTGCATTCCAATGCCGGGGAGGCCAATGTTGCAAAGCACGATTCAGAACGCGTAAGTGCTGACGAGGCAATGGGATAGAAAGGCAGGTCTTTGCTTGACTATCCCGACAGAAATGCTTTAGATTGCGTCTGCGGGAAAGTGAGAGACACCAAGGAGCTGGAATGAGTTCGGGAATCGAGGCACTGGTCAACCGCGAATACGCTTATGGGTTCGTCACGGATGTCGAGACGGACACCGTACCGGCCGGCCTCAACGAGGACATCATCCGCACGATCTCGGCGAAAAAGAACGAGCCGGAGTTCATGCTGGAATGGCGCCTCAAGGCGTACCGCCGGTGGCTCACGATGAAGGAGCCACACTGGGGCAACGTCCGGTACCCAGCCATCGATTACAACTCGCTCGTCTACTACTCGGCGCCGAAGAGCGTAAAGCCGCTTCAGAGCCTCGACGAAGTCGACCCCGAGCTCCTTCGCACGTACGAAAAGCTCGGCATTTCGCTGAACGAACAGAAGATGCTCGCCGGTGTCGCGGTCGATGCGATCTTCGACAGCGTCTCCGTCGGCACGACGATGAGAACCGAGCTCTCCAAGCACGGAATCATATTCTGCTCATTCGGCGAAGCGGTCCAGAATCACCCGGAGCTGATCGAGAAATACCTCGGCACCGTCGTCCCGCATAGCGACAACTTCTTCGCGGCGCTGAACGCCGCCGTCTTCAGCGACGGATCGTTCGCTTACGTCCCCAAGGGCGTGAAGTGTCCGATGGAGCTTTCGACCTACTTCCGCATCAACAGCAAAAACACCGGACAGTTCGAGCGCACACTGATCATTGCCGATGAAGGCGCGTCGGTCAGCTACCTCGAAGGATGCACGGCGCCCAAGCGCGACGAGAATCAGCTCCACGCCGCGGTCGTCGAGCTGATCGCGCTCGACAACGCGACGGTGAAGTACTCGACGGTGCAGAACTGGTACGCCGGCGACGCCCAGGGTAAGGGCGGCATCTACAATTTCGT
This sequence comes from Gemmatimonadaceae bacterium, assembly GCA_035317585.1. Taxonomy (GTDB): domain Bacteria; phylum Gemmatimonadota; class Gemmatimonadetes; order Gemmatimonadales; family Gemmatimonadaceae; genus UBA4720. Next base: position 3,350 of record DATHGO010000116.1, read on the forward strand.
AACCAAACGTGGCAAGGCGGCCGGCGTCAACTCGAAGATTTCGTGGACTCAGGTCGAGACCGGCTCCGCCATCACCTGGAAGTATCCGAGCGTAATTCTCCAGGGAGATAATTCAGTCGGCGAGTTCTACTCCGTCGCCGTCGTCAACAGAAAGCAGCAGGCCGACACCGGCACCAAGATGATCCACATCGGCAAGAACACGAAGTCGACGATCGTCTCGAAGGGAATCTCGGCCGGCGAAGGCAACAACAGCTACCGCGGGCTCGTTCGCGTGCTTCCCAAGGCGGAAAACGCGCGCAACTACACGCAGTGCGATTCGATGCTCATCGGCAACAAGTGCGGAGCGCATACGTTCCCGTATATCGAGGTGCAGAACAACACCGCGACTCTCGAGCACGAGGCATCGACGTCGAAGATCGGCGAGGACCAGATCTTCTACTGCAAGCAGCGAGGCGTGAGCGCCGAGCACGCGGTGTCGATGATCGTGAGCGGCTTCTGCCGGGAAGTGTTCAAGGAGCTGCCGATGGAGTTTGCGGTCGAAGCGCAGCAGCTCCTTGGAATCACGCTGGAAGGCAGCGTCGGTTGAGACTCAGGCGCGCAGACTGAGCAAACATGGCACGACGGAATCTCAGCGACAGAATCCGCGCTGGCTGGGCCTGGCTTCGCTCCGGTCCCAGGACGCCTGGATATCCATTTACGGCAAACTGGACGCTGTTCAGTCAGGCAGTGTACGCGATTCAAACAACATTCAATCAATGGTTTCGTGCTCGAAATAAATGATCTGCACGCCGGAATAGGCGATCGGGAAATACTCACGGGCGTTACGCTCCGTGTGAATGCGGGAGAGGTGCACGCCGTCATGGGGCCGAATGGCTCGGGCAAGTCGACGCTCGCGCAAGTTGTGGCCGGGAATCCCTCCTACCAGGTCACCAGCGGAACGGTCCGCTACAACGGGCAGAATCTACTCGAGATGGATCCGGAGGTCCGCGCGCAGAACGGGATCTTCCTGGCGTTCCAGTATCCGGTGGAAATTCCCGGCGTCTCCAACGCCTACTTCCTTCGCTCCGCGTACAACGAGATCCGCAAGGCGAATGGCCAGGAAGAAGTGGATCCGCTCGAATTCCTGGATCTGGTGCAGGAGAAGCTCAAGCTCGTCGACATGGACGAATCGCTGCTTTCCCGCTCGGTGAATCAGGGATTCTCCGGTGGCGAGAAGAAACGCAATGAGATCTTCCAGATGGCGGTGCTATCGCCACGGCTTGCGATTCTCGACGAAACCGACTCGGGGCTCGACATCGACGCTCTCCGCATCGTCGCCGAGGGCGTCAACAAGCTTCGCTCGCCCGATAACGCGACAATCGTCGTCACGCACTACCAGCGGCTCCTCAATTACATCGTCCCCGATTACGTGCACGTGCTTGCGAATGGGCGGATCGTGAAGTCCGGCGGGAAAGAGCTGGCGCTCGAGCTCGAAGAGAAGGGATACGACTGGCTGCAGGATGCCGGGGCAGGCGCGGGTGCGGGGGCAGTTGCTTGAGCGAGATCGCAACGAGGAAGAGCGGTCGTGAAAACCCGGTGGTCGCGAGGGACGGCGCGGGGTCGGTGAGCACGCGCGCACCAAGCTCGATCGAGGTGTATCGAGAGGATTTCGAGAGCCAGCCCGCCGGGCCGGATTGGCTTCAGGCCCTACGGAAACATGGGATGGCGCGCTTCCAGGCGCTTGGATTTCCCACGACCAAGAACGAAGACTGGCATTTCACGAGCGTCGCACCGATCGCGGAGCGCGCTTTCCGTCTGGCGTCGCGCGGATCCGCCACCGCTGCGAGCGGGGTTGCGGATCGCCGAGAATCGTCGCGTCGGAGGGACGACGGGTCCAGCTCGTTGGGGGTCACACGAGCCGATCTCGACAAGTTCAACTTCGGTGAGAACGGGTGGCACACCATCGTCTTCGTGAACGGTGCGTTCTCCGAGGATCTTTCGTCGAAAGCAGGACTGGGCAACGGCATCCGGGTGAGCAGTCTTGCTGATGCCATCAAAGCCAGACCGTCGGGCATTGAGCGCCACCTCGGCAGGATCGCGAAGTTCGAGCAGCACACATTCACTGCGCTCAACACCGCGTTCATCGCCGATGGCGCGTTCATCGAGCTCGCGGTCGACGCGATCGTCGAGCAGCCGATCCATCTGGTGTTCGTCTCTGACGGAGAGGGTGCCTCCCATCCGCGGAATCTCATCGTCGCGGGACGTCACTCGCGCGCGACCGTGATCGAGAGCTACGTCTCATTGCGGGACAGCGGTTATTTCACCAACGCCGTGACCGAGATCTCTGTGGGCGAGGGCGCGCACCTCGATCATTACAAGATGCAGCGCGAGAGCGAGAGCGCGTTCCACGTCGGCACGGTACAGATCGGCCAGGCGCGGGACAGCCAGCTCCACTCATTCTCGTTTGCTGTCGGCGGCTCGCTCGCGCGGACAAATATCTACACGTCCCTCGATGGAGATGCGGCGACCTGCACGCTCAATGGCCTGTATCTCACCGACGGCACCCAGCACATCGACAACCAGACGAGCATCGAGCACATCGCTCCCAACTGTCCGAGCCACGAGGTGTACAAGGGAGTCCTCGACGGCCGTTCACACGGGGTATTCAACGGAAAGGTCTACGTCCACCCCGAGGCACAGAAGACGGACGGGAAGCAGAGCAACAACAACCTTTTGCTCTCGCCCGGCGCTCGCGTCGATACCAAGCCGCAGCTCGAGATATTCGCCGACGACGTGAAGTGCACCCACGGCGCGACAGTGGGACGGCTCGATGAGCAGGCGATGTTTTATCTCAACAGCCGCGGCATCGGGCCGGAAACGGCGCGGATACTCCTGACGTACGCTTTCGCCGCCGATGTTCTCGAGACCATCGAGCTCGAGCCGTTGAAGGTGCAGCTCGAGAAAATGGTGCTCGCCCGTTTCGCCGACGATGTTTGAACTACACGGGTAGCGAAAAGCGACCCGCAGGTAGCGGGTGGCAGCGTAGTTCTTAGTTGTGATTGGTCGTGGAACGAGCGGTAGCCTACCGTCCGAGCAGGTACAGAATGACGACGATCACCGCGATCGCTCCGATGATGATATTCGTCGGAACCCTGCGCGGCGAATCGGGATCGAGATCGCCTGCCAGGATCGGATGCTTGATGGTGTTCCGGCGGGTGTTGATGTCCTTCTCGCGCTTGCTCGCTCCGGCGGGCTCTATCACCGCGACGCCCAAGGGGAGCCGCTTCGTCGTGAAAGTCAGTATTGCTGACCCTACTTCCACCTTGTCGCCTTCGGCGAGGGATCGGGGCTCGGCGAGCGTCATTCCGTTGACGCTGGTAGGATTAACGCCACACGGATGAAGAACGAATTTGCCATCCTCTGACCGCAACTCGGCGTGATTTCGCGAAACGGCGGGCTCGCGAATGAGGATATGGCTCGCGGCATCGCGCCCGATTGTCAGTAACGAGTTCCTGACGGGGTAGGCGCGGCGCTCGAATTCGTATATAAGGTGGGCGCTGTCATCGCCCGGGGCCTGTAGAGCCATAAAAGCCATTCGTTCTCCGTGTAATTACAGGACGAACGAGCCTTTGGGCAGGCTACATTTAAGCTCGCAAAAAGACGGAGATGGGGCGGGGGCTCGTAGGCGGGGCCCGGACCGCGTATTATACCGCCAACCCACATTTAACTCCCCGGAGGGGGCATGGCGACAAAACTAGAAAAAACTCTGAAGCGCGAAATCGAGATCGACGGAAAGGCCTACATGGTGGCGATCTCACCGGAGGGAGTTAAAGTCACCCAGAAGGGCTTCCGGAGAGGTCCGGAGATGACATGGCGCGCCATCATCAGCGGCGAAGCTGACTTGGGTCAGCAGCTCAAATCGTCGGTTAACGCGACTGGGGGCGGCCCGGAGGAGTAAAGCTTCAGGGGTTGCCCTGTGGCGCGTTCATGTTCATCTGGAGATTCGGATTGCTCTGCACATCCGAAAGATGCTCCTGGATGATCACCCATCGGCCACCCCGTTTCTGAAACACCGCCGTCCACGCACCGGCAATGACGTGATTCATCCCCATTGGCGTCAGGTGCGGGACGCGATATGTGCTCGTCATAACCGCGGCATCCGGGGCGAGCACATCCACGTTCATCGAAGTCCACTGCCACTTGGGGTTCCGCATGTTCTGGCCGACGTAGGTCCAGAATGCCTTTATTCCTTGCTCGAGCTCCGGGCGCGTCGTGGTTATGACTCCCCCGCTTGCTGAGATGACGCGCCCCTCGGCGGGGTAGAGACTCATCAGGCTTTTCACGGGATCCGGCTTGGAGAGGTCGTAAGCCGAAACTACTAGCCGCTTGAGCGAGTCGGCGATCGCTCTTTTCTCCGCCGCGGACATGTCGGAGGCAGAGCGCGGTCCGCACGCGAAAGCAGCGATGATCGCGATGCCGCCCAACACCGTGTATCTCATTGCGGCGAAGCTATATGGCGGGCGCGAATCACGCGAGTCTCATTCTGGAGACAGCCCCTGTCACTCGACGATGACACGCACTCCGAAAAACCGACGTTAACCCCTCGGTTAAGGGTGCAATTGCGGGCGTCGGAGTTGCCTTTATAGATGGCGCCGGGCGAATCACATGTTCCATCCTGGTGTATCTCCCGAAACAGTCATCTCTCAGTCGTTGGATAGGAGCTTATATGCGGAAGAGTTATCTGTTGCTTGCAGGAGCTGGCGCCGTTCTTCTTGGCGCTTGCAGCGGCGACAAGAAGACGTCGATCAACGATGATCTCAAGAAGGACCTGGAGCTCGCCTCTTCGTCTGATGGGATCACGTTGGCCAATAGCTCCCCGAATGCGGGCACGCAGGTCATCTCGGCCATCGAGCGGACGACGCCCCCGGCGCGTCAGCAGGCTCCTTCGGCTCGCGTGAGACACCACAAGGCCGCTCCGAAGTCGCCGCCTCAGGTCGTTCAGGCCAAGGCGCCAGCGACTGTCACGCAGACCGAGCCGCAGTCGGTCGCCTCGGCGCCGTCCGCAAACGATCCGACTCCCGTCTCGCCGCGCCCTCAGCCGGTCGCGGTTTCCTATCCGAGCGGTCCGTCGTCTGGTGGTGACGATGGACGCGTGAGCAGTGGCGGTTCGAGCGTTGGCGCGGTCCTCGGCACGATCCTGGGCGCGGTCATTCGCGGTGGCGTGGTCGGAGATGTCGACAACTGCGATCCGCGCACTGAAGGTCGCAACGGGAGAGCGGTCAACAACCGGCTTCCGTTTCCGATCCCGACCGGAGTCTACCCTGGTAGTCGTTCCGGTGGAGCTCCAATGGGCCGTTTCCCGCGCCGATAGGGGTAGAGGGATGCGGCCGAATCAGACCGCATCCTTTTTTCGTTTTCCGAGATGACAACCATGCAGACAAAAATTTCGAGGATCGCGACACCGGTCCTCCTCATTGCTATCCTGGCGCTGGGCGCCTGCAAGCAGGGCGACAAGCCTGAAGACGCGTTGGCGCAGGACACTACGCTAGCTCACGACCTCCAGCTCGCCAACGCCGACACCGCGGCGCAGCCGCAGCTGAAAGACGTCCCCGTGACGATCGCTCCGGCTCCGAACCCGGTCGCTCCGACGCCGAAAGTCTCACAGCGTCAGAAGCCATCCGAGATTCTCACGCCGAGCAGGAATCCTCATCGTGTGGCGACGACACCGCGGTCGACTCCGCAGCCCGTCGAGCCGGCACCGGTCACGACGTCCAACGGCAATACCGTGACTGAGGGCACCACTGGATCGGAGCGCGGTATCGGCACCATCGCAAGCGGATCCGAGATTTCGCTCTATTCCGGCCAGCGTGTTTGCACCAACACCTACGCGGTTGGCGATCGTTTCACCGCGAGCGTAGCGGAATCAGTACAGGGCTCGAATGGAGTCTCGATTCCGGCGGGCGCTACGGCGGTGATAGAGCTGACGTCGCTCAAGCGCAGCGAGAACGCGAACGACAACGTCACGATGGAGTTCGTGGTTCGTTCGATCGCGTTCAACGGCAAGACCTACCCGGTCAATTCGTCCGTGACGTCCGCACAGGTCGATAAGGTTCGCAACGGTGACGCCAGCAATGACGGGAAGAAAGTCGCCACCGGTGCGGTGGTCGGTGCGATTCTCGGGCAGGTCTTCGGGCATCACACGAAGTCCACGGTGATTGGAGCAGCTACTGGCGCAGCGGCGGGAGCAGTCGTCGCCGGCGTGACCGGAAAGTACGATGGCTGCGTTCCAAATGGCGGACGCATCTCGCTCAAGCTCAATCAAGCGATGGTAGTGCAGCAGTCGGTTTGATTCGACGGGCTGATATCATCGAAAAAAGAGGCGCGCTCATCTGAGCGCGCCTCTTTTGCATTGTCAATCGATGAAGACCCTAATCGACGTAGATCTTCGCGATGCGGCGCCCGTAGTAGATCCCGATCCCGGTGCCGACCATGCTAACCATGACTGCGGTTGTCAGTCCCACGGTCGCCCCAAGGGCCCAGCCGGCATACCCGCCGATAGTGGAACCGACGAAAGCGAAGAGTTTTCCCATACCAGATAGACGAGCGCGGAGTGCGATTGGCACTCCGTTTTTCTACACTACGGAGTTCTCTACGCCACGGAGCCTTCGGAGTACAGCTTGGCCCCGGCCCACGCTGAAAGAAAGAAGTTCACCAGTCCGATGAACGCGAACGTCCACCAGAGTCCCGCTGACATCATCCCCATGTGCATGAATCCCGACATGAAGATCCCGGCGAGGAGCCAGAACAAGACCGCGGCATAGGTGGCCGTCTTCAACCCGGGACCAAAACGCGGACGAATCGCCGCGTAGGTCCAGACCAGCAGAATCCCGAGCACGAAGTCCATGACGATGTAACCGGCTATTGCCTTGCCCGTCATCATCTGATCGGACAGGCCCGGTTTGAACGCGTCTGACTCCGCCTTCATGCGCGCGCCCAGGATGTACGTGTTCGATACGAAATCGATGATGTTCATGACGAAACCGGCAGCCAAGCCTCCGATCAGGACCTTCTGCGTGTTTATAGCCATGCTAATCCTCGGACTAGGAAGGTAGATGCAAGTGGGCCGTATCCGAGACAGTGTCGATGTCAACGGCCGCCACGTCAAGAGGAACACATGTAACCTCGCTCGGCCTGCTCCGCAGCCAGCTGCCGGCGCCTGCGTCACCGGTGAGACGCATGAGATCGGCGAAGTACTCGCGCGCGAATAGTGCCGGTACGCCCATGGTGTCATCGTAGGACGAGGCGACGATGCGCCGTTCGCCGCCGAACGCAGAAATCAGCCGCCTGAGCGCTGCCGCGTCGACGAGCGGTTGATCGGCGAGCGTGATTAGCACGCCCTCACACGAGGCGTCCTCGAGCACGACAGCAAGACCTGCGACAAGGGACGAGGCCAACCCCATGCTCCATTGCTGGTTTACAACTGTCCTCACCCGCTCGAGACCGGACAAAGCTGTCGCGACCGTCTCAGCGTTCGCGCCGAGAACCACGACCACCGGATTCGCACCGGCTTCAATGGCGGCCTTTGCTATCCGCCGCACCAGTGGTTCTCCCTCGTGCACGATCAACTGCTTGGGGAAACCCAATCGCGTCGATGCACCTGCCGCCAGTACGACGGCGCCGATGCGAGTCGGAGACTTGGCGCCGATCAGATGCTGCCTACCGCCGCGACTGGCGATGGGGATGCGTGGAGTGGCGCGCGACGATCGCGCAGGTGTCCGCCCGCGCGGCCACTCGTCACCGCGGAGATCTGTGAGATAATCGAGAGTGCTATAGCGTCCGGACCTTCGCCGCCGATGTCCATCCCTACTGGCGCGAAGAACCGTTCGCCCATCTCAGAGACTGTGCCCTTGCTGGTGGTTAGCTCCGATAGCATGCGCTCAGTCCGAGCACGCGGGCCCAACACACCCAGGTACGCGACGTTGGCCCCGAGAAGCGCGTGCATGTAGTCGCGGTCGCGGGTGAGATGGTGGGACATCACGACAGCGGCCGATCGAGGAGTAAGCATCACCACATCTGCCAGTCGGAGCGCTTCCGCGCATTCAACGACACGCGCACCTGGAAAGCGCGAAGAATGTGCGTTCGTGAGCGGGCGGTGATCGACGACGGTGACGTCCCAGCCAAGCTGGGACGCGAAGCGCGCCACTGGTGCCGCATCGGGACCCGTACCGCACACGATGAGTCGGACAGCCGGCATCACAACCTCGAATGCAACTTCGACAGCGCCGATCTCGCGCACGAGTCCACGCCGTCCCGCGGCCAACGCCTCAGCTACGTACTGTGCCGCGTCCGCCAGACCTGAGCCGGAACCCCACTCGCCAATCGATTGAATCTCAGCGCCGCCGAGGAGCGCATGTGCGCCGATCGCCGGCAAGCCGGTTTTTGAATCAGGCGCACGTATCACCGTCGCGATCACCGACGGCGAATCACCTGCCAGTGCTTGATCGATGATCGCCGCAACATCTCTCGCCTCTGACGGCGGCAGCGGTTCGAGCAGCACTTCGATCAGCCCATTGCAGCCGAGACCGAGGCCCCACGGTGCATCATCGTCGTCCCGGGTGTCGTAGCTGACAACCTCGGGGCGACCGTTCGTGTGCACGCGCCGCGCGTGTTCGGCAAGATCGGATTCGAGGCAGCCGCCGCTCACCAGCCCTACGGTCGAACCGTCGGTGCGGATAACCATGCGTGCGCCGACGCCACCGTAGCTCGAGCCAGTGACGCGCACGACGGTTGCGAGCACGACCGATTTGCTACCTGCCGCGGCATTTGAAAGGGCGCCTACGACTTCGCGCTGCGTAGTCATCGATCGTCGGCCGTCATCAGCAATCCCCGTTTACAAGCCTCATTGGTTTCAATGTGGGGGTCGGACGCCGGCTCGTCCAGAATGCGAATGCTCAGATGGTGAGGAGCGGCAATGAGCGATACCGCTTACCGGTGAGCCTGGCCAGAGCGTTGACTACCGCCGGCGAGATCACAGGGACCGGCGGTTCGCCGCATCCGGTCGGAGCCTCAGTGCTCGGCACGATATGCACATCTACAGTTACCGGTGCGTCAACGATGTACGGCGGCGTGTAGCCGTCAAAGTTTCGTTGTTCCACGCGGCCATCCTTCAATGTGATCGCCCCCTTCGCTACGAGCTGCGACACTCCGAACGCAACGCCTGCCTGGAATTGGCTCTCGATGGTGAGCGGATTCACGGCGACACCCGGGTCAAGCGCGATTGTCACGCGGTGTATCTTCGGACGCTTGTTTTCGATTGAGACGTCCACAGCGCATGCGACACCGGTATCGAACGCTTCATGGCATGAAATTCCGAAGGCATGCCCTGGGGGCAACTTGGTGCGCCAGGCAGCACTCTTCTCGTCCATCAGATCGAGCGCACGGCGCAATTTCCCCGCGTCGGCCTTGAGCAGCTTTCGGCGATACACGATGGGGTCGATCCTCGCTCGTGTCGCCAACTCGTCTATCAACGTCTCCATGACGAACGCGGTGTGAGTGTTGCCGACAGAGCGCCACCACAAAACCGGCACGTTTACTATCGGATGGTGGGCAGAAACGTGAAAGTTCGGAATATTGTAATGAGTGTCCGCCGTGCCTTCCACCGCAGTTCCATCCACACCGTTCTTCACGACCATGGCGGCAAACGGCGTCCCCGCAAGTATGGACTGGCCGACAATCACATGCCTCCATGCCGCGGGCATCCCGTCCTGGCCAATCCCGATTTCGACACGATGTACGTGCATGGGACGATAGTAACCGCCCTGGATATCATCCTCCCGGGTCCAGACAAGTTTGACTGGCGTGCCGCGAAGACGTTTGGCGATCACCGCAGCCTCGCGTTGCACATGGGAATCGGCAACGGCGCGTCTGCCAAAGCCCCCGCCCGTCATTTCCGTGTGGAAGGTCACCTGCTCAGGTTTGAGGCCGAGGACTTCCGCGATAGCCATTTGGTCAAAGGTCTGGAACTGTGAACCGACCCACGCTTCCGCTCCGTCACCATCGAACCGTATGGTTGTGTTCAGAGGCTCCATGGCGGCATGAGCGAGATAGGGAAATTCGTATTCGGCGACCATCCGGTTCGGAGCAGCGATCGCATCCATCGCCTTCTGGTCGCCGGTGCTCACTGCAATGTTGCCGGTAGTGCGGGCCAGTTCCTTGTACCTGCTCAGCAACTGTGAACTGTCCGCGTGTTCAATTCCTGATAGATCCCAATCGATCTTCAATCGATCGCGCGCCTGCTTTGCGGCCCAGAATTTATCGGCGACGACGGCGACAGCGGTGCCCTTCACGAGCGGAATCTCGAACACATCACGCACACCCGCGATGCTGCGAGCCTCCTTGTCGGTAAAGCTCCGCACTCGTCCCCCGAACACGGGAGGTCGAGCTATGAGCGCGATCTTCATTCCCGGAAGGTCGAGATCGAGCCCAAACTTTTGAGAGCCATCGCACTTGGCGCGGCTATCCAGGCGGCGCACTCTCTTGCCAATCAGTCGAAACTCTGACGGCTCCTTGAGACGTACTTTATCGGGGACCGGCTTTCGTCCTGCGTCAGCCGCGAGCTCCGCATAACGAGCTGACTGATTGCCCGGACCATACACGACACTGTTCGCTGTACGGCATTGGTCGGGAGTGACGTGCCAACGGTCCGCTGCGGTGGCAACCAACATCGCGCGGGTCTTGGCCCCCAGCTCGCGGTATTGCTGAAACGAATGGGCGATGGACCCGGAACCGCCGACGAACTGGAATCCAAAGATTGGATCCTTATAAACGTCAGCTGCGGGCGCGAGCTCAGCCACCACCTGCGACCAGTCGGCGTCCATCTCATCCGCCAGGATCATCGGCAGCGAAGTGTGGACGCCCTGACCGAACTCGAGACGGTTGACGGTGATCAGGATCTGACCGTCAGGCCGGATGTGAACAAACGCATCGGGCGGAAAGATTTTCTGCGGCGGCGCTTCAGTCCCTTCCTGTGCGAACGCGGGCAGATCGACATAGAGCGACACCAGTAATCCGCCGGCGGCGGTGGCGGACACTCGGAGGAAGCGTCGCCGGCTCAGAGCCCGATCGCTTGCGGCTTTTAGTAGTTCTCGCATCGGCTGCCCCTCCTAGTTCAACTGTGCAGAAGCACTCTTGATCGCTTCACGGATGCGCACATAGGTGCCGCACCGACAAAGATTTCCGCCCATCGATTCTTCGATGTTCGCATCCGTCGGTCTCGGCTTGTCCTTCAGCAGCGCGACTGCGGTCATGATCTGACCGCTCTGACAGTAGCCGCACTGCACTACGTCCTTCTCCACCCAGGCGTCCTGTACCGCGCGGCCGACGGGATCCTTGCCGATTCCCTCGATGGTGACAATTGGACGGTTGCCAATGAGCGACACGGGTACGACGCAGGAGCGCGTCGCCACGCCGTCGAGGTGCACTGTGCAAGCGCCACAGGCGCTGATGCCACAACCGTATTTCGTGCCCGTAATCTTCAGCTCTTCGCGCAATACCCAGAGCAGCGGCGTCGAGGAATCGACGTCCACTTCTCTACGCTCGCCGTTTACGCTGAGTTGGTAGGTGGTCATGGTGAGCTCCGGCTCCGGGGACATGGCGTGCCAGCAGCGACCCAACGGCGAGTTGCGCCGACAAACTGGTCGTGCGTGAGCGGGGGCATTGACCGCGCCGAGCCGTCGGGTCGCAGCCCGGGATTCCAGGCCCAGACAACGAGGGGCTCTTCCTGGTGGTGCTTCAGGATCCCCGGTTCGTCGAGGCCGTGATTTTTCGCGCGGTCAATGAGCGCGCGACACACCTCCGCGCTGCTCAGAATTCGATCGTTCAGATCCTGCCACCGCATCGAGAGAGGCGCCAAATGCCAGCCGTGCGCGCCGGGCACTCCTGTAGCGTCCGAGTTTTTCTCCTGGTGGCAGCTGATGCAATTCAGGCCCGCGACGCCTTTGCCTTCCGGACCCCGGATGACGTTAGCAAAGTGGCGATGGCGATCGTCTCCTTGCTGCGGGTAGTTGGTGGCGGTGTGACAGTTGATGCAGCGCGGGTAGGTCAGGACTGAATAGACGGAGTCCCACGCAGCCAAGCCGTCGGCAGGCTTGGGGTTGGTTGCTGCTGTCGTTGCATTCGCCATTTCAACGGATGACAAGGCCATCCAGCACGCAATGGCGACAAGCGTCACAACAAAGGACCGAAGTACCAATGAGCGGTTGGCCGACACGGTTGCCTCCGAGTCAATTACATATCGCGCAGTCGTCGAATCTGCAACTGTCCTATTCCCTTACACCGCCGCAATCACTGCTTGCGCGGCTCACGCACGCAACTCGGGATTGCGGGTCGTCGATGACGTGGCGCTCGACGGAAATGCGGATTTCACGTCGTCGTAAGTCACCTGGTCGATCGCGTGCTGATTCGCCCACTGAAGCGCGAAGTCCGCGACCTCCTCCCAGCCAGTTTGGCCAACAGTGTGATGAGTGCGATCTGGAAATTCTCTGTAATCGGTGACCGCGGTCGAGTTGTTGATGTACTTCCTGACATTGGCCCTGTTGACCGAAGCCGGCACCGTATGATCCTTCCCGCCCGCGACGAACAGCAGCGGCGCCCGCGTATTGTTCGAGTAGTCCAC
>DATHGO010000117.1:0-12604 GCA_035317585.1 Gemmatimonadaceae bacterium
GCCGCGAAGAACAATCCTTCCTTGTCGCGCGACGCACCCGTGAACGATCCCTTGACGTGCCCGAACAGCTCGCTCTCGAGCAGACTCTCCGGCAACGCGCCGCAGTTGATCGAAAGGAATGGCTTGGCCGCCCGCGGTGAAAGATCGTGGATGTAGTGGGCTACGACTTCCTTTCCGGTTCCGGATTCCCCCTGTAGCAGGACGGTGGAGTCGGTGACGGCCACGGACTCGGCGACGTGCAATGCATCGAGCCAGGGCTTGCTGGCGCCAATCGGGCGCCCCGACCGGTCGCGACGCTTCGTGTCCGCCTTCAGCCCCTTGCTCTCGCGCCGCAGGTTGCGATGCTCGGCGGCGCGCCGGACGATGGTCACCAGCTCTTCATTCTTGAAGGGCTTCTGGATGTAGTAGAAGGCGCCGTTGTTCACCGCGCCGATCGCCGACTGCAGGCTCGCCTGCGCCGTCATCAGAATCACGACGGCCTCCGGGTCGTGCGCGCGAACCGAAGCCAGGATGTCGAGGCCGGTGACGTCGGGCATTCTGACGTCGGTAATTATCAGCTCGGGCTTCAGCGCGGCGATCTGCTCGAGGCCTTTCTTCCCACCCAGCGCTGTGTACGGGATGAATCCCTCGTTCTTCAGCAGAATGCGGATCGTGTCGAGGATCCCCATCTCGTCGTCGATGATGAGAACTGTGGGAGCTGACGTCGCGACCCCCGTCATTCTTCGCCCTTCGCCACGACTTTCGGGTTTTTTCTGGCTCCCTCGCTTCCAAGCTTCGGCAGAATCACCGTGAACCGCGTCCCCGCTCGCTTCCCATGGCTATCGACGAGGATGAAGCCGTGATGAGCCTCCACAGCCCGGTGTACGATCGAGAGACCCAGTCCGGTTCCACCTACTTTCGTCGTGACGAACGGCTCGAACAATCGCTCCTTCACTGATTCCGCTATTCCCGGTCCCTGATCGGTTACCTGAAGCATCATCGCTCCGCGCGTGAAGCGCTCGGCTTGCGCCGGAAGCTGGTGGTACGCAAGCTCCGCTGCTTCGAGCCGGACTTCGCCGCCCGGTGGAGAGGCCTGAACCGCGTTGAGAAGGAGATTGAAGATCGCGCGATGGAGCAGATCATCATCGCCAACGACGACCAGAGGGGTCGAAGGAAACAGCTCGCGGATAACTACGTTTTCCGGTTTGTCGGGGTGTGCGGCGACCAGCGCGGCGGCGTGGTGCGCGATCTCGACCAAATTGACTTTGCGCACGCTGGTAACTCCGGTTCGCGCAAAATCGAGGAACTCCGACAGCAGTCGGGACAATCTGTCGGACTCGCGCTGAACGAGCGTGGTCAGCGTTCGCGTATCTTCGTCGGCACCCGGCACCTTCGCGAGCAGCTCCGCGGCGCTTCTGATCGATGCCAACGGATTCTTTATCTCATGCGCCAGCGACGCGCTCAGCTCCGCCACTGCTTCGAGCCGCTCCGCTCGTGTGTGCAGTCTCTCGATGTCGGCCTCGCGAAGGCGGAACGCGGCCAGCTCGGCTTCCATTTCTTCGCGCCCCGCGTGTCCTTCGCGCAACCGTGAGCCGATGTAGCCGCATCCGAGGGCGACCGCTCCGAATATTCCCAGCTGCACGAAAACCGGCACATCGAACGCAGTGGCCTGGTCGACGATCGTCACCCCGAAATACAGTACATCGCCGAGCATGGCGATCAGGAGCACACCCGCGGACGGCAGCACCAGCGCGCTCACAGCGATGACCAGGATGTAGAGTGGCGCGAGTTGTGATGGCGCTCCGGCGCTGGTGAGATGCACGACTGTGGTCACCAGGAGCAGATCGAAGATCGTCTGCACATAGAAAAAGGTGTCGCCGAGGACGCCTTGCCTGCGGGCGCTGTAAAGCATCGAAGCGCTGGTGAATATCAGGGTCGCCACGAAGGCGAGTGTCGCCACAAGTGTCGCGGTGCTGTCGGCACGGCGCCAGACCGCGATGGCGGCAACGAAGATCGCGGTGGCCAGCGACAAGCGGCCGAGATAGAGGACTCGAAGGACTCGCTCCCGCCCGCCGCTGGTGGGGGCGGGGAGCGTCAGGGCTGCCCGTGGCACTGCAGCTGTGATTGGGATGGCCGGAAACAAGGGTTCCAAATTGCGGGGGTTAGGGGACTGTCATCAATTGGACGCTTCGACGGGCACCTAAGTCTCTACTATATAGAATAGAATAGATTACAGGCATATGGTCCTTGGACTTGTTGCTGCGGAGGCCGCCGATCCTCCGTCGATGGCAGTGGCGGCGAGCAGCATGATTGCCGTACTTGGACTGGTCGCGCTGAACGGGTTTTTCGTCGCCGCCGAGTTTTCCCTCGTCGCCGCCCGCCGGAGCAAGCTGGATGAGATGATCGCCAAGGGCGATCGCGGCGCGCGAACGGTTCAAACGGCGCTCCAGAACCTCGACCGGTACATCGCCTCGACCCAGCTTGGGATCACGATCGCGTCCCTCGCTCTGGGATGGATTGGCGAGCCCGTGCTCGCCCACCTCTTCGACCAGGTCTTTCGGAGTCTCGGACTCAACCCTTCACCGACGGCAATGCACGTTGCGGCCGTACCGGTGGCGTTTTTTCTTCTGACGTTCTTCCACATCGTGCTCGGGGAGCTCGCCCCCAAGTCCATCGCGCTGACCAGTCCGGAAAAGACGGCGCGCGCGGTCGTGCGCCCGCTTCTCGTCTTCTCGCGCGTCATGTCTCCCTTCATCTGGATCTTCAATGGGGCGGCGAACTCACTGCTCCGCATATTCGGCGTCGAGCCCGTGAATGATCCGGAGGGGCACAGCCCCGATGAAATCCGTTTTCTGGTGATGCAGGCTCACGCCCGTGGAACGCTGGACGAGTCCGACCGCGCGATGCTCGCCGGCGTTCTCGACTTTCACGAGAAAAAAGCGCGCGACGTCATGCGCCCCCGAACGGAGGTCGTGGCACTGGACATCGAAGCAACCGAGGAAGAGGTCTGGGAAATCCTGCGGCGTGAGCGGTACTCGCGCTATCCGGTGTATCGCGAATCGCTCGATGACGTGACTGGGGTGTTCCTGGCCAAGGATCTGTGGCTCCACTCCGGCGACGCTGCGTTCAATCTCGCCGACTTCGTGCGCGAGCCGATGTACGTGCCCGACAGTCGTCCGGCGGAGCGAGTGCTCGACGATCTGAGGAAAACCCGGGCGCACATGGCCGTTGTGCTGGACGAGTACGGCGGCACGGCGGGAATCGTCACGATGGAGGACCTCGTCGAGGAAGTCGTCGGAGACATCGCCGACGAATACGACTTCGCCTCGCGCGAATCCATCATGACGGATGGCGTGTTGGAGCTCGCCGGATCTCTGTCGCTGATCGATGTCCGTTCGGACTATCGCATCCAGATCCCCGACGGCGACTGGACGACCCTCGGCGGATTCGCCTTCGCAAAGCTGGGACGCCTCCCCCGTATGGGAGATCGGATCCCGATCCCCGGAGGCGAAATGGAAGTGGTGGCGATGGATGGGCGCCGCATCGCCGCTCTCCGAATACACCGCGCCGGCAGCAGGCAGCCGGCAGTCGCTCAGCCCGCCTAGAGCTTGCGGCGGAATACGCCGCACGCACCGAACGCAATCGCATCCTTCGGCCGGCCGTTGCGCGCCGCGCTGCACGGCAGCAGTGAGCTTCTCGCCACCCAGTTCGCTCGTCGCCGCGACCCGACGTCGGATACGAAGCGGTCGACAAGGGTGGCCCGTGAAGGATCGAACGCAGATAGCGCGGCAGCCGTTTTGATCGCGAGCTCACTCTCACGCGCGCGCATGTAGAGCAGCGGAAGATGCGCGGCTACCGCAATGTCAGCCGTCGGGACCGGCCCGTCGATCGCCTCGGAGCGGTTCCACACGGATTCCGTGTATTTGGCCTCGAGATAATCCGAGTAGAGTTTCGCGGCAACCGTACCTCTGCCCGAGAATTCGAGACGTTTTCCGATCGATAGATAAGTCTCCGGCGCGCCGACGTATCCAAGCCTGAGCGAGCTCTGGAGCATCGCCAGCGCGGAATCGGCCTGCCCCGCTCCGATGTAGGCTACCGCCATTCTATAGCGCGGCTCGCCCAGCAGCGGGTCGCTTTTCACGGCGTCGCTCAACACCACGAGCGCGCGTTCATAATCCCCATCCCCGGCGTAGACGCTGGCGAGAGCTATCCGCTGCTCCATTCGATGCGGACTGAGCTCGATCGCTTTGTGGAGCGCGTCGATCGCTTGTTGTTCGTACGATGGCGAGCCGTAGAACTCCGCGGCCTCCACCAGCAGACCGCCTTCATGGGTATACAGTCTGTCATTCAAAGTGTCGCGGTGGATCTCGCGCGCAAACGCGGCAAAAGACTCGGCGAACGCGCGGTTAAGCATTCGTCGCTGACTCGGGTTGGCCCGGATCTCACGCAGGCGAGGACGGAGCGAGCCGATGAACTCGGCCATCACGATTGGCGTGTGCGCGGTCTGCCGGGCTGCGGAATTCGAAACCAGCTCGAGCTCGGAGAATGTCTCGGCGATGGAACCCTTCGGTGAATCAATCCTCGCCAGGGCGCGATTCGCCCGCAGCGGAGTGTAACCTTCACCGTAGAGCGCAACGACGAGAACGACGATCGAGGCAAGAACGAGCGCCGGTCGAGCCACTGCCCTCTCGGTGTCGTGGCCCCTTACCTCCAGAACCACGGAGCCCACGGTACCTCTCGATGCGATCAATGCGGCGATGAGGATCCAGAGCATCGTCGAGTTGAGATCGACGAACCAGAAGAACAAATAGGTTGCGTAGGCAATCTGGAGTCCCGCCAGGACCGCGACCGCGGGTGCGGAGAGTCTGCCGGCCCGATACGCCCTGACGAGTGTCAACCCGATCGCGATCCAAATGCCAAGAAACGCAATTGTGCCGATCAGTCCTGTGGTCGCAAGCGTCTCCAGGAATTGATTGTGTGTGCGATCGTATATGTCGGTGTCGATCTTATAGATCCCCGGATCAAAGTGTGCGCTCCACACGAGGTTGTGGTTCTCCAATCCGTAGCCGAGAAGCGGACGGTCCTTGAAGCCATCGATGGCAGCACGCCACTGCATCGTGCGCGATTCATCTGAGCCGGCTGGGTTGGTCAGGGCCAGCCGTTGCAGCACCGTCGGAACGTGGCGCGTCACCGCGCTCGCTGGAAACGCCCTGATGCCGAGTGAGATTCCGGCGACGACTACGGCCAATATTGCCGCCGACGAGAGAGCGATCCATTTCTTCCTCGACGCCGCGCCGACAGTCGCGAAGATGAATCCGCCCACAATTGCGCCAAGCACCAAGCCGATTACGGTGCTCCTGTTCTCGGCATAAATCAGTGCCAGCAGATTCGCTCCGCCGGCCAGGAAATAGAGCCGGCGGTATCGGACGCTAGTCGCTGCGAGATAACCTGCAAGCGCGAGGTTCATCAGCAGATACGCCGCCAGAAGTCCTGAATTGCCGAGCGTCGAAGAGCTGGCTGGGCCGAGGGCGAAGTGCTGCCTTATGGCAATCGCGCCGACGACCAGGCTCACCAGGAGCGCGCCGTTGAGGATCCAGTTCCAGTCCTCGTCGCGAAGAGTTCTCAACAGCAGGAAGAAGAGTCCGAGATGGAACCAGGCCCATACCCCGCCCATTCGCTCGAAGTCGCCAAAGAAACTGTGTGTGGGCGCGGGCGAGAGGAGAGCGGAGAGAGATGCGGCCGCAAGAAATGCCACCAGGGACCAGAAGATCGGCTCGCCATGCAGGTCGAGGGTCTTTCTCCCGAACGAGAGCGCCAGGACGAGCGCGGCAGCTCCCACTTCGACAATGACGCGGAAGAAGATGTTCCGGGGAGCCACGTACGGAAAGAAGAAGTCCGAGCCGACGACAAGTGGAACCAGCAGCGATACCAGCAGCAACGCGATGATCGCGCTGCGCCATGAGAGCTCGGGTAGCCGTGCTGTGGAGATCCGCATCGGTCAGCCCGTCGTCTCTTCGCTCAGCCGCATCAGGACATCCGCGGTGATCTCGTGCCCACCCTCGAATCTGATGATCGTGTGCGGGATACGCAGTTCCCGCAGGCGCGCTTCCTGAGCGGCGATCAGCTCCGGCCTGGCGAATTCATCGTTCGTCCCGAGAACAATCGTTAGAGGCGAACGCTTTGCGAGACGAGCAGCGTGCTCTCTATCGAGCTCGGAAGGCAACAAACCCGCATAGAATACGACGCGGTCCGGATCGACATTCCCCCTGGCCACCCAACGCGCGGCGGTCGCTGTGCCCTGTGAGAAACCCAGCACCCAGAGCCGGATTTTCGATCGATCGACGATGGAAAAGATCTCGTCATGGAGCAGGTCGAGATATCCCACGTAGTCCTGCATTTCGAGCTCTCGATCTTCAGCGGTCATCCAGCTGGCGCCGACAGGGGCGTCGGCCGGATGCGGTCCCCCTTGAGGAGGCGAGAGGTAGAAGCGTGAGAGAGCTTCTGGCGCGATGAAGAGGCGGTCGGGACGCTCCAGCGGCAAGAATCTGGAAAGGAAGCGCCGGGCCAGCTGGCCGTGACCATGGCAGACGATCCACACTTCGCTCAGCTCTGCCTCGAGGGACCCCATGATCGCATAACGCGCTGACCTGGGAACTTTGAGATGGCGCTGCTCGAAGGCGCGAATCTTTTTTTCCGGCGCGACAGGAATCTGCAAAGAGACGCTCGATTGGGGCAACGAATCACCTGGTCAGGGGCTGGAACATGTCTTGCCCCCTATGAATGTACCATTCCCGCTAAGAAATGATTCGCCGCTCCGCCTTGACTGCGATGTTTTCCCTTGTCGCCGCCTGCTCCGTGTCCGAGGACCAGGAGGTGGCGATCGGCCGCCAGAACGCCGAGGAGATCAACGCCCAGTTGCCCATAGTCACCGATCCCGCCATTAGCGGCTACATCCAGGCTCTTGGCGAGTCCATCGCAAAAAAGACCAGCCGGTCCGACCTGGACTGGCACTTTTACGTGGTCAACACAAAGCAGGTCAACGCCTTCGCGCTGCCGGGCGGATTCGTTTACGTGAACCGGGGGCTGATCGAGAGCGCGGACCGGCTCGACGAGCTCACGGGAACGCTCGGCCACGAGATCGGCCACGTTGTCCAGCGGCACTCCGTTAAGCAAATGCAAAGCGCGCAGAAGACAAACCTCGGAGTGGCGGTCGTGTGCACACTCACCAGCATCTGTCACAGCGGCCTCGCGCAGGCCGCGGTGCAAGTCGGTGGAACGGCGCTTTTTGCCAGGTACAGCCGCCTCGACGAGCTCCAGGCGGACTCGGAGAGCGTCGTGAATGTCACGCGGGCAGGCTACGACCCGCAGGGGATTCCGGATTTGTTTCAGGTGCTATTGAAGGAGCGGGAATATCAGCCGACGAAGGTCGAAGGCTGGTTCGCATCCCATCCACTGGAAGAAGCGCGCATCCAGAAGGCCAAGGATCTGATCGCGCAACAGAGGCTTGATCCATCGCAGAGGCTGATCGTCGACTCACCGGAGTTTCACGCATTCAAGACGCGAGTGTCCGAGCTTCCAGCCGCGCCTCCACCGACCAGAATCCCCTCCCCATGAATCGCATCGCACTGGCAATGGGCATCAGCGCCTGCTTCCTCGGCGCCTCGAAGTTGCCGGCACAAACCACACCCCTCGACTGGGCTGCGCTCGCGCGCGAGTCACAGTCGGTCCTGTCCGATTATCTCCGCGTCAACACTACGAATCCTCCCGGCAACGAAATCCTCGGCGCGAGGTTTCTGAAGGCGATTCTCGATCGTGAGGGAATCGAGGCCCGGATACTGGACACTACTGAGCTGGGGCCAAATCGTGCTAACCTCTACGCGCGCCTGCGCGGGAACGGCGGCAAGAGGGCGATCGCGCTCGTTCATCATCTCGACGTCGTTCCGGCCACTCCCGCTTCGTGGTCCGTCGACCCGTTTTCTGGAGAGGTCAGGGACGGCTATATCTGGGGACGCGGCGCGATCGACATGAAAGGAAACGGAATCGCCCAGCTGATGGCCATGATCGCTCTCAAGCGGTCCGGCGTTCCGCTGGCGCGGGACATCGTGTTCATCGGAAACGCCGACGAGGAGCTTGGTTCAACGGGAGCCATCGTGTTCGTGAAGCAGCATCCCGATCTGCTCCGCGACGTGGAGTACCTGGTGACAGAGGGTGCCGACAATGTGCTGGACGACAGGGGAAAAGTTGTCTACTTCGCGGTCGGTGTCTCTGAGAAGCGCACATTCTGGCAGCGCCTCACGGTGAATGGAGTGCCGTCCCATGGATCGCGTCCCACGAAGCAGAATCCGGTTCCCCGGCTCGTCGCGGCGCTGTACCGGATCTCACAGTACGAGACCCCGCTCCACCTGACTCCGGGCGTCGACAAGTTCTTTCGCGACATCTCGCGGACATACCCGGAGCCACAGCGATCCTGGCTCGCCAACGTGACCGCCGCGCTCGAGAATTCGCGCGCGAGGGATTGGATATTGAGCGATGTGTCCTGGAACGCGGTTCTCCGAAATACCATCTCGCTGACGGGTCTCGTCGGTTCGAATAAGACCAACGTCATTCCGGGAGTCGCAACCGCCGACATCGATGTGCGATTACTCCCCGATCAGGATACGACGGAATTCCTGCGGACGCTGGAAAAGATTGTCGGAGATACGGCCGTGCATTTCACCCACCTTGGCAACACGAAGGCACCGCTGGAGAGTCCCATCGATACCGATCTTTTCCGGGCGATCGAGAGAGCAGCTCACGATCGCGAGCCCGGCGCATTCGTTACGACACCGATGGAAACCGCGGCGACGGACAGGCCGACATACCGCAAGGTGGGAATTACGACCTACGGATTCAGTCCCTTCAAGATTCCGCGACCGGAGATCCAGCGCGGAATGCACGGCAACGACGAGCGTCTGTCGGTTGAAAACGTCGGGTATGGCGTGCGGTTCTATTACGACGTACTGCGTAACGCGCAGTAGCCGGACTTCGAGCTAGCGCGTCAGCTCTTGTGCCGGAAGGTGATGCGTCCTCTCGTCAGGTCGTACGGTGATACCTCGAGAGTCACGCGATCGCCGGCGAGAACACGAATGCGAAATCTCCGCATCTTTCCCGCAATCGTGGCGTGTACGTCGTGGCCGTTGTTCACCTGCACGCGAAACGTCGCATCCGGCAGCACCTCGGTAACGGTGCCCTCAAGCTCGATTGCTTCTTCCTTTGCCATAAAACTCCTTGTCTGAACACTAAAGTTGAAAACCCACCGCAGTCAATTCCTTTCCCGCAGTAGTAGCCAAAAAAAAAACGGGGCCGCTCTGGACAACTCCAGATCGGCCCCGCTCCTATCCTGCGTTCAGCAAGCTACGACTTAAGCGCCGAGCTTGGTGACGTTCTCGGCCGCGGGGCCTTTCTGGCCCTGCACGACGTCGAATTCAACGCGCTCGCCTTCAGCCAACGACTTGAAGCCGTTGCCCTGAATGGCGGAGTGATGAACGAAGCAATCCTTCTGTCCGTTCTCGGGTGTGATGAAGCCAAAGCCTTTGGCGTCGTTGAACCACTTTACTTTGCCGGTGGTACGCATGTTCGGTACATCCTCATTCAATTGTGTCGGAGTGCCGTTTTTGCGGTACCTGTCCGACTACTGTTTGTTCGCGGCCGAAATGGCCGCATTTGTTCGCCTTAAAACCAAAAAAGACCTGGCAAACATCCCAGGTCCCTCTACAGTTCGCTGGCTCGGATACGCACTAGTTGCGCTTCAGGGTTTAAACCTAACCCTTCAGGGCTCCGCCGTCAATAAAAGATCGCGATGGGAGGTGGATGCGCCCGATTGGCCATGCGTCGTTACATGACCAGTCATCACATCTCCATAGGCCTCGAAGACTCCGTTCGGAGCCGTCACTTTGGCGCCAGTGACCATCGACTTGAGCATCAGCGCATTGGCGACCGCCTTCCCCTTGTAATGGTTGTTGGTGATGACGTAGACCTCTCTGGTGCCCGGATCCGCCGCAATCTCCCTGGTCCGTTCTGCCCACGGTCTCAGCTCATCTGGCTTGTAGAGGTAGTTGTAACGCTGCTCGACGGGAGCCTTGTCGCGGAACCAATCCTTGTAGTTCCGTCCATGCACCCGAACGTAGCCGACGTTTGACGTTGCGTGCGCGCTCGGCCCGATCGAGTCGTGGTAGAGCGGCTGGTCGATGTTGACGAAGCCGATCCCGTCCTCCTTCAGTGCTGCCAGAAACTCCGGCGCCAGCCAGGACGCGTGCCTGACCTCAACCACGAGCGGGTATTGCCTGAACGTGCGGACGACATCACCCAGCCATTCGCGGTTTTCTTCTGTCCGCCGAAAGCTCCATGGAAACTGGAGCAGCACAGCGCCGAGGCGCCCCGCGTCCATCATCACATCGAAGCCGGCCCGGACCTGATCGACCTCTCCCGTCGTCCACGCCTTGTCGCGCTCGTGGGTAAATCGCTTCCATAGCTTGGCAGTGAAGCGGAAGTTCTTGCACTCCTTGACCCGCTGCACCCAGGATCCAGCGGTCCGCTCGAGGGGCGGCCCATAAAAGCTGGAGTTGATTTCCACGGTATCGAAAAACTCCGCGATGTAGCGGAGCTGATCGAAGTGACGCGGTTTCGGGCGCGGGTAGACGATGCCTTCCCAATCCTTGTACATCCAACCGGCGGGCCCAAAGCGAACCCTGGCACCCATCTTCCGCGCGCCCTTTGCCGAGGTGCCACGCCCGGCCACCGAACCTCGCGACTTCATGACGCTCATGAATGCTTGTTCAGTGCCACCGAGGGTGTAGCCGTTCGGGCCGGCTCGTCGCACATTCTTGGAAGCATGCCCTACGCCTTTCACACCGCCGACGTTTTTACCGATCATTTGCACGGAGGGAATCATCTGGCGGTGGTGCCGGATGCGCGCGGATTGTCCGATGAGCAGATGCAGGCGATCACGCGCGAGTTCAATTACTCCGAGACCGTCTTCGTATTTCCGCCAGCCGCGAAAGGGCATACGCGCAGCGTTCGCATCTTCACTCCGCACAGCGAGCTGCCGTTCGCGGGGCATCCGACCGTTGGCTGCGCGTTCGTGCTCGCCACCATAGGCGAGATTCCACTCGATGGTGGCGAAGCGCGAATCGTCCTCGAGGAGGGTGTGGGACCGGTGCCGGTTCTCATCCGCTCCAAAGACGGCAAACCGGTTTTCGCGCAGCTCACGTCGGCCATGCTGCCGGAGATCAAGGACCGGCCACCTCCGCCCGAAACACTCTGCGAGATTCTCTCACTCGAGCCGAGTCACATCGTCGCCGAGGACATGATCGAGCCCGAAGCGGTGTCCTGCGGCGTGCCGTACCTCTTCATTCCCATCAAGAAGCCGGAGATGCTTTCGTGGGTAAAGGTTGATACGGTCAAGTGGGAGCAAGCGCTCCGCGATTATTGGGCGCCGGAGATGTTCGTGTACAGCACTGAGGAGTGGAGCGGCATCTTCGAGGGCGGGCATATCCGGGCGCGCATGTTCGCTCCCGGATTGGGCATCGGAGAAGACCCGGCGACGGGAAGCGCGTGCGCTGCGCTCGCCGGATTTCTGGCGTTGCGATCGGAGAAGCGCGACGGAACGCTCCGCTGGACGGTGGACCAGGGAGTCGAGATGGGAAGGCCGAGCAAGCTTGAGCTGGAAGTGGAGATGAAGCGCGGCCAGCTCGCCTCGATCAAGGTTGGCGGAGAGTCCGTCTTAGTGAGCTCGGGTACTCTCCACCTCGACGGGGACGCCTACTCGAGGTAGTGGTACAACCCGTACAACGCCATCGCCGCGCCGGCGATGATGATGATCGTTCCGGCTGTATCTTCGATCAGGGCGCCTGCGATCATCGCACCGACTCCGACGGCCATCAGTGCGACGTCCTGTCCCTGGTGCCGGGCGACCAGCGGCGCGGTCACCTTGGTCGACGCATCGACCTTTGCCTCGTTGACGCGAAATCCAACGGCTGCGGCCTGCAGCGTCGGACCCTTTGACATTTGATTCGACTGCTGCGCATTGGACGCAACTGGAACTAGAGCAAGAGCACAGAAGCTGATTGCCAGAAAGCGCATTTCGTTCTCCATTGGAGGGCGGGAGCGCAATTCACTGGAAGGCGCTCAGCTGCCTCCCCGCGTTTCCCGCACGGTCTGACGGCGCAGTGCGGCAATAAACGTGCACGACTACGCTAGCGCTCGTCGCCCCTGCGTCCGTGACGGCGATCCGGGATGTTGACCTGGCCTGACACCGCGGTGTAGTCGATGCTGCCGCTGCCCTTGTTCTCCACTCTGAAGTCGCGCCCGACCTTGTTGACCTCGATCTCGCCGGAGCCATCGTTCTCCACGATCACCGACCCGCGCACGTCCGTCGCGATAATACTTCCCGAGCCGTCGGTTTCCACCGTGAAAGAGCCGGTCACATTGCGCACGTCGATCTCGCCCGAGCCATCGCTCACGGTCACATCTCCACCCACGTTCTCGATGCGGAGATTCCCCGAGCCATCGGTGATGTGGACCGAGCTGGCGCCTTCCACCGAAAAATCGCCGGATCCATCACTGGCTTCGAGCGCGCCCACGTTCA
>DATHGO010000118.1:0-6970 GCA_035317585.1 Gemmatimonadaceae bacterium
GACGTCACCTTGCCGGGGATGCTGTATGCGACCTTCGAGAGGTGCCCGGTGTTCGGCGGAAAGGTTGCCAACGCAAATCTGGCCGAGGTGCGAGCGCAGCCAGGAGTCCGCCACGCTTTTGTTATCGATAAGGGCAGCGTACTAGGCGACCGGAACGGCGGTGGCCTGGACGGTTTTACTTTGGATGGCGTCGCGATCGTCGCTGACAGTTGGTGGCAGGCCAAGAGCGCGCGTCAGAAGCTTAGAGTGAGCTGGAACGAGGGTGCGGGAGCGGAACAGAGCAGCGCTGGCTTCGCCGCGAGCGCGGCCCAGCTCTCGACGCAACCGCCGCAACAGACGCTGCACCGGGACGGTGACGTCGAGACGACGCTCCGGAGCGCGCCCAAGACCGTACGAGCCGCGTATTTCTATCCATTCATCGCCCATGCGACTCTCGAGCCCCAGAACTGCACCGCACAATTCCGGAACGGCAAACTCGAGCTCTGGGCCGGCACGCAATTCCCGGAAATCGGTCGTGGACTGATCGCCAAGACGCTGGGGATTGCCGAGAACGACATTACGATCCACATCATGCGCGGCGGAGGAGGCTTCGGCCGGCGGCTGCACAGCGACTTCATGCTCGAGGCGGCGTGGATCGCCAAGGCGGCGGGCGCGCCAGTCAAGCTCCTCTGGACGCGCGAAGACGACATCCAGCACGACTTCTACCGTCCTGCTGGTTGGCACTATCTCGCCGGTGGCGTGGACGCAAATGGCAAGCTCGTCGCATGGCGTAACCATTTCGTGTCGTTCGGCGAGGGAAAGACTTTCGCGACGAGTGCGTCGATGGGGCCGCTCGAGTTTCCGGCCCGTTTCGTCCCGAACTTCGCGCTCGAGGCATCGGTGATGCCCCTCGCCCTCCCGACTGGCTACATTCGCGCTCCCGTGAGCAACGGTGTCGCATTTGCCACGCAGTCGTTTATCGACGAGCTGGCCCACGCCGCTGGTAAGGATCCGATGCAGTTCCGCCTCGAGCTGCTCGCCAATGTTCAGCCCGACGTACCAGCAAGTGGCGAAGCTCCGCGAGCGCAACGAGGATCAGACTTCGATGCGGAGCGTATGCGCGGCGTCCTCGAGTTGGTCGCCGAAAAATCCGGATGGGGTAGCCGTCCCTTGCCGCGCGGCAGCGGGATGGGCATTGCATTCCACTACAGTCACAGCGGTTACTTCGCGGAAGTTGTTCAGGCGCGCGTGAGCCGGGCCGGTAAAATCTCCGTTGACAAGGTGTGGGTCGTCGGAGATGTCGGAAGCGATATCATCAATCCCCTCAACGCCGAGAATCAGGTCCAGGGGTCGGTGCTCGACGGGATCGCCGAAGCGCTCGCGCAGGAGATCACGATCGAGCATGGACGCGTCGTCCAGAGCAATTTTCACGACTTCCATCTCCTGCGGCTGACGCAGGCGCCGCCCGTGGAGGTGCACTTTCGGAAGACGCGGTTCGAGCCGACGGGGATTGGTGAGCCGGCGCTGCCACCGGCCGTACCCGCCCTCTGTAGCGCCATCTTCGCGGCGACCGGAAAGCGGATCCGAAGCTTGCCGCTGTCGAAGCACGATTTGAGTTGGACGTAGGAAGCTAGGAGGCACTTTCAGTTTTCGTCGGGGCGGCGTACTGGTATTTGTCGACACAGTAACGCCGCCCGGCGGCCACCAGAAAGGAGCTGTCATGATCGCGTCCGACATCCAGAATGCCTATAACCAAACCAAGTGGGCGCTCTTGCTGCGAGGCCTGCTATCCTTGTTCGTCGGTATCGCCATAATCTGGCGGCCGATGAGCTCCGTGGTTGCACTCGCGCTCGTAATTGCGCTGTGGTCGCTTTTCGACGGGACCGTCGCGATCGTCCGCTCATTCGCCGTGCGCGGGATGGTGCAGCATTGGTGGGTAATGCTGCTCGCCGGAATTGTGGGCGTCGGCTTCGGCGTGGCGGCGTTGTATTACTTCCCCGGTCTCTCCCTTACGTTTGCCGTGGTATGGACGTCCTACTGGCTCACCATCTCCGGCGTTATCGCGGCGTACGTCGCCTGGCAGGAACGTAGCCTCGGTCTCTCCTGGGGATGGACAATGGCGTTCGCTCTCGTAGCGATCGCCGGTGGGATTTTCGCGTTCATGAATCCCCAGGCGACTCTCGCCTCGCTTTTGGGTCTGCTGGCAGGATTCGCGATCATTAGCGGAGTGTTTCTGGTCATCGCCGCCAGCAGGATGATATCGGTCCAGCAGGATATCAAGCGTGCTGTCCCGAACACGGCTCGGGCTTGAGATCTAGCGCCATTGGGGCGAGAACAAACGCATACTGCTGAACTCGAGGAAGCCTCCGTAACAAAAATGTTACAGAGGCTTCCTCGTAAACATTCGCTTTCTTCTTGACGGATATCAGGTGCGCGCGTTACTGAGTAGGAATCGCACACGAGGCATGATATCCCGATCATGTCCGCGGCAACGATCGTCTCCGAGTGATACGTGTCGCGCTTTCAGTTTCAGCCGCAACGACGTACTCATAATCATGAATGCCTCGGCGCAGGTGCGGGGACGGACATACGTGCACGTGACCTCCAGTGCCAGTGGGTTGTCTCTGATGGACACTGAAAGCCAGACGGCGCTCGCCGGGTATCCGGTATCCGGCCTCCCCCTCCCTCGTGATGACTCCAGGTCGGCCTGGCCGGATGCTTGGCTTATCAACGCGGTACGTCGCGATCCGCCGGACGAAATGTCGCTCGATGTACTCGTGACGCGTTACTGGAAGACTCTCTTCGCCCGGTGTCAGATTCTCACTCTCGATCGCGAAGCGGCCAGTGATCTCGCCCAGGAAGCATGGCTGAGGATTCTTCGCGCTCGCAGGTCACTCGAGCCCGACGGAAATTTTCACGCTTACATCGTTACGGTTGCCACGAATCTGTGGCGTGATCGAAATCGCACCGCCCGGCGCGCCGGTGCAATGGCGGACAGTCGGCTGGAGTCCCTGGACGCGGCAGACCCTGACCACGGCCAGCCAATGGCGCTTGTCGACGTGGTGCCCGACGCGACCACTCTGTCGATGGATGAGCAAGTCCTCCTCAAAATGGACATTGATAGAGGGCTTCAGCGACTCAGTCCTCATCTGCGCGATGTGTTGGTGTCGCGCTTCGTTGGCGGAGAATCGGCCGCCGAGATCGGTCGTCGCTACGACCGTACGGAGCAGACAATCAGCAGTTGGATTCGTGAAGCAAGTCGCGAAATGAGAGTTTACCTTGGCGAATCGCGCAATTACGACGCGCGGGCAGAGAATCGATGAGACGAGAATTCGACATTGAGGAGCTGCTGCGCTGGCGTCTCGAGCGCGCCGAATCGGACGCCCCTCTTCCGCCGGCGGGGTTGCGTCTACTCCAGCGTGCGCGGCCGTGGTGGGAGCTCTGGCCCGAGCGATTCGCGGTGCAGGTGCGGCGCCTGGGCGCAATTCAGGTCTCGTATGGCTATGCAATGGCACAGTTCCAACATGGACACAGCGGCCATCCGGTCCCAACGCTGATCAACCATAACGATGAGCAGCTGGAGGCTCCGGCGCGCGTACTCTATATGAATGTTCGTGACGGCAAACTGCGTCTTCGCTTCCAGCTCGATCCGATTCCGCGGATCGAGCGTGGTTTCGAGGTTACGTTCATATCCGAAGGAGCGCTGCAGCCGATTCTCTCCGCTTACGCCAGCCTCTCCGTTGACGGTGAATACCGTCTCGACGCTGAATTGCCCGAAGATCTCGCCGCAACCTGGGAGGCATTGAAAGTCACCGACCGAATGCCGTTCCGCTTCATCCTGCGCCCCGCGACCGATAACATCTGACGCGGGACCTATCGTCCCGGAGAGCACGCTGCGTTTCGTTTGGTTCTGGACCTTCTGGCACTGGAGCATCGAAGGTTTTCGCTCCGGGGCGCTGTTGCGCAGCCCTGTCCAGGGAATCGCCAGCCATTGGGACGAATGGTTCAGGCATGAGGCGGCGGAAAGCGATCACGAAGCAATCGACGCGATAGGCCGCAGTGGGTTCGAGCAGTGCCGATTCATCGCCTGGCTCGCCCACCGCTGGGCTGGTGAAGCGCAATGGCGCGGTGAAGCTCCCCCGGCCAGGTACGTGCTCGCGCAACTATCCCGCGTATCGCCTTTCGACAAGTGGCGTGCGTTCGATAGATACCGCACCACGTATGGCGCGTCCGGGATCTCCGCGATCGTCATCGATGAGCAAAGCGCCGGCGAGTCCAGCGATGTGCGGCACGTCGAGGCTCTCATCCTGCCGGCGGACGAAGATGCCGCGGCGCACGATGTGGTCACGGATGGATTCCATGCGGAAGGCGCCGACTTGAGGGCCGCGCGACAGACCGCGTTGAGTCTGTTGGACGGTAAAGGACTTGTCGCGTTTCTCGCGCTATGGATTGCGACTGGCCGGCGCCCGTATCCGCGCTGGGTGCGTGCCGGACTGCTGGTGGGTTGGCTTGCGGTGGCCGCCCTCATAGTTCGCCTTCTCATCGGCTCCGATCCAGGAGGTCGTCTCACTCTTTTTTTTGGACTGCTGTTTGGACTTTGGTCGCTGCTGGTGCTGACAGCTCTTACGATTGCAGTAGCACTGGGCATCCAAGCCTGGCTCGCTGGGCGACAATGGCGCAGGAGGCTGGAGGAATATCAGACCCGCCTGCGCCTCGACGGCGGGCTGTCACTCCAGGGTGGATCCGCGGGATTGGCGTTCTGTCTGAATATTCTCCTCGCCACATTCCGTTCTCACCCGCGTCTTCCGACGCGGTCGTGGCTATGGGAGCGCTTCTTTCGGAAGCTTCGTCTAGCCGCCAATAATTGGGCAGCCACCGGTGTAGTGTCGCCTCAAGGTCGCGTCGAAAAGGTGGCCATCGAATCGAAGATTCGGGCTTGCATGCGACACCCCGAGATCACCGACGTTCTCACGCCAAGGCAGCCCGAAGCGCGCCAGAGCGTAATCGACAAGTTGATGCTCACGAGTGTGCGCAAGACGCGTGATGGACCCGTGAGCGTAGGGATGAGGCGCGCTTTCGCATCGGAACGGCAACACCTGCGCAGTCATCGTTGCCGTTACGCGGCGCAATCGATCCTGGCGGTCGGGGATTTCACCAGCAGATCCCAGCTGGCAGTCAATGTTCTGGCGTTGGGAGTAAGCATTGTCATGCTGGTCGCACTACCGGACATCCGCAACGTTCTGTATCCACCACCCCCGCCTGCTGTCGTCACACCGTCTTCGCCGTCACCGTATTACCTCTGGATCAGTCTCGACACAAAACGTCCGCAGGCATTCGACGTCGTGCTGGAATCGGGATTCTGGTCAAACCGTCGGGCTGACGTTGCTCAGTACCCCGACCCGGGTGGATCCGCGCGTGCAGAGATTCGATTGAACAGGTTGGGCAGGCAGATGACGGTCGACGAGCAGGATGGCACGCTGTGGATCGAGCGTCGACGAAAGTTGCTCACGCGCGAATATCAGTCTGGAGAACGAGTCGGAAGCTACTCCTTCTCCTACGTCACCCGGCTCGGAAATGAATAGACACCTATCGGTCAGACGAATCCGGATTTGCTTCATAACCCTCTTGCTTGGCGGCTGTGCCAACGACAAGGAGATGCGTGTTCAATTGGAGGCCCACCATCAGACTGCGAATGAACCGAGCCTGCTTAATGTGCAAGCACAGGTGACCGGGCCGCAGTCAGGCCTGAGTTACAAGTGGTTCTCGGTGCTGGGCGAATTTGAACCCCAGGATTCGTACGTGCCGAGGAGCACCTACTCTTTTTCGCCGAGCTCTTCGCGTGACCGCATCTGGGTAGAGGTCTGGCGCGATAACGAGCGCGTGGCACAAGGAGAACTGGACGTCCATATGGATTCTGCGGCTTCCGAGCGTCCCGCTCGTGAGCCACCTCCGCATGTCCACATAACAATCACCCAGATTCCTCGCTATGACCCCGCGGGCGGACCCGACACGCGCGCCGACATTAGCGGCAGGGTCAGTGGAGATTTTTCCAAAGGGTACAGCGTTATCCTCTACGCGCGCGCCGATGCGTGGTATATCCAGCCAGTGCCTTTTGCGTTGCATCCGATCGCGCCCGACAGCACGTGGAAGAGCTGGACGCATACGGGATCGAACTACGCCGCGCTTATTGTAGGCAACGACTACAAGCCATTGACGCGGTTAGATGTACTCCCCCAAGTGGAAGGAGGGGTTATCGCCCGCACGATCGTAGAGGGGAAGAAACCGTAGAGACCTGAAGCTCGACACCGTCATGACTCGCGTGATTTTCAGAACTGGCGCACTCGACGTACTCCCAGGGTGACGACACGTTGAAGTTCGCGCCATCCCTCTAAAGGAGAAACACGATGAGCACTAACGGACGTGGCTCCAACAAGCCGACCATCATTCTGATTCACGGGCTTTGGCTCACTCCGCGAAGCTGGGAACATTGGATCGATCGGTACCAGAAGGCGGGCTACAACGTCATGGCGCCGTCGTGGCCGGGGCTCGAAGGAGAGGTGGAGGCATTGCGGCGTGATCCAACGCCGCTCAAAGGCCTGAAGCTCTCGACCATAATCGATCATTACGTCCGGATCATCACCAAGCTACCGAACCCGCCAATTCTGATGGGGCACTCCTTCGGCGGCCTCATCGTGCAGGTCCTGCTCGATCGCGGACTCGGCGCCGCGGGAGTCGGCATCGACGCGGCGGCAACGGCAGGCGTTCTCACGCTTCCGTTGTCGCAAATCCGCTCGTCGTTTCCGATTCTTGGCAATCCGTTTTCGCTCAACCAGGCCGTTGCACTCACGGCCGATCAGTTCAATTACGCGTTCACCAACGAGCTGGACCCGGTCGCATCGAAGAAGGTCTACGACCGTTATGCGATTCCGGGCGCCGCGCACATTCTCTGGGAGGCCGCGCTGTCGTCGTTAAACCCGAACGCCGCGTCCAG
>DATHGO010000119.1:0-3243 GCA_035317585.1 Gemmatimonadaceae bacterium
GAGGTGGCCGGTCAACTTCATCCCACGCTTGTGCGCTTCCTCGATCGCCGCGCCGAGCTCGGCGCGCGTGATATGCATGTACGCCTTGAAGGATGTCGCGCCGGCATCGGCCCAGAAATTCACCATGCGCCGGGCGTCGTCGGATCCGGTGAGCTCGTGAACCTGATCGAGACCGAGTCCGGGACCTTCGAGATACGGCGCCGTCGCGTCGATCCACGGCCCCGGCTTCTTTCCGCCGTCGATGTCGTGCTTGATTCCGAAGTCGCCGAACCCATTCAGGTTGCCGCCGGTGCGCATCGATGTCACGCCGCCCGCGAGATAGAGCCGCGTGAAGCTCTCGGCCAGGTTCGCGTAGACGCCAGGAGCCGTTGGGTAGTAGAGGTGCTCGTGCACCATCACCAGTCCCGGGATTACGGTTTTTCCGGTAAGATCGAGGACCTGCGCGCCCCCGGGTACGGCGATCGATCGTGAGGCGCCGAGTGCTGAGATGCGACCATCGCGGATGATGAGGGTTTGATCGTCACGCGCCGGTGCACCGGTTCCGTCGATCACGCGTGCGTGCGTTAGCGCCACGACGGGAGAGTCGACGGCGACGTAAGAGCGGACGGCCGCGGACAGTGTGGGGCGCTGGGCGTGCAGCTCCGGTGAGGCAAGAAGCGCGAATGAGGCAAGTACGGGTTTGACGGAGCGGAAGCGCATGGAGCGAATCTAGCGCGGCCGTGGCGGCGCGACTAATCGCCTCGAGCTCGAATCACCGCGCGCGTGTCCGGACTGACAGTCGATGATTGTGCCGGCCAGTTCGGTGAAACACTTCCGACGCGCTCGCGTACGTGACGTCAGGCAACGCTGTATCATATCCGTAGGACTAATTCTATGGACGCGAAGCGAAGGAAGCACGACAAACTGGAGGATGAATGACTGGGGTAAACATCATGAGATTGGCGGCCGTCACCGCGATGTCGACTGTAGTTTCCGGTGTGTGCGGGGCCCAGCGCTTGACGGGCCTCCACCCGACGGAGGACGTGCCCGCTCCCGTTGCCCTCGAGACGCGCGGGCTCTTCCAGGACAAATTCGCTCGCGTCGGAAGCGACGTGTTCATCAGTGGTCAGCCAACCGAGCGTGCGCTACGCGACCTTCGCGCGCAAGGCGTGACCACCGTCGTCAATCTCCGTACTCCCGAGGAGATGTCGAGTCGCGTGCCCTTCGATGAGGCCGCACTCGTCAAGGAGCTGGGGATGGAGTACGTCTACCTCCCGATGCGGGGGACGTCGGAGTTCCCGTACTCGCCCGCTGCGGTGAAGTCATTCGCCGCCGCGATGAGCAGTGCCAAAGGAAAGGTGCTGTTGCACTGCACCATTGCCTGGCGAGCGAGTCACCTGTGGGCTGCGTACCTGATCCAATATCGTGGCGTGCCGATCGCGACTGCACTCCACCAGGCGCGCATGATCAATCTGATGGACAACATGCGGATGGACGGAGACCGGCAGCCGGTCGAGGCGTTCCTCGGCCGGGCGGTTCCCGAGGTTGGCCACCCTCAACGGTAGGGCGCAAGCACAAGTCCGTGCAGCCACTCTTGGATACGAAAACTGAAGCCAATCAAGCCCACTCGGATCTGACGCCGAGCTCCGTAGAAGCCGTTCTTTTTCTATCGCACTCTGTTACCATGAAAGGGACGCGTCTGTTCTGAGGGATCTTATCATGAAGCTCGTCGTCTTTGGTGTCACCGGAAACGTCGGCCAACGTATAGCCGCCGAGGCTCTCCGCCGCGGCCACGAGGTCACAGGTGTCGTTCGCAATCCGGCTGCAGTCCAATCGCCCGACCCGCGCGTCCGCCTGGTGAAAGGTGACGCCACCGACGCTGATAGCGTCGCCGAGATCGCGCGTGGTGCCGACGCGGTGGTGAGCGCTATTTCGCCGCGCACCAACGCGCGCGGGCTTCCGGCCCCATCACTCGCTGCGAACGCCCGCGCGCTGACCAAGGGGTTACGCGCGGCCGACGTGAAGCGCCTGCTCTACGTTGGGGGCGCGAGCAGCCTTGAGGTCGCGCCGGGGAAGGCGCTCGCCGACATGCCGGATTTCCCCGAAGCATACCGCGAGGAAGCGCGCGAAGGACGCGAGGCGCTCGAGATTTTTCGCAACGAGGCGAAGGGGCTGGACTGGACCTATCTAAGTCCCGCCGCTGAGATCGCGCCCGGGAAGCGCACGGGGAAGTACCGCACTACCGACGACAAACTCCTAACTGATATGGCCGGACGAAGTTTCATCACCTTCGAGGACTACGCCGCCGCGGTTCTCGACGAGCTGGAGCGTCCGCAGCACATGGCGAAAAGGTTCGGCGTCGCGTACTGAGCTGCGCAGCCTTTGATCGCTAGCGGTCGCCGGGAGAAAATGTACGTTCTCCCGGTGCGAATTGTCGTCATCGGCGGGACCGGTCACGTCGGCACATTCCTCGTCCCGCGTCTTGTTAACGCCGGCCACGAGGTAATTGTCGCCAGCCGTGGAAAGCGCGAGCCATATGTGCCACATCCTGCATGGATCGCAGTACGGCGCATCGAGGTCGACCGGACGGCCGAGGAAGCCGCGGGGATGTTCGGAGCGCGCATCGCGGCGCTCGAAGCGGACGCAGTCGTTGATCTCATCTGCTTCACTCCAGCCAGCGCCCGGCAGCTGGTGGACGCGTTACAGGCGCGCCAAACGCTGCTGCTCCATTGTGGCACAATGTGGGTGCACGGGCGCCCCACCATTGTACCTACGACCGAAGACGCTCCTCGACATCCATTCGGCGATTACGGGATCAAGAAAGCCGCGATCGAACAGCTTCTCCTCGACGCTACTCGGCGACGCCATGCGCGCGCGGCGATTCTCCATCCGGGCCACATGGTGGGCCCGGGTTGGAACCCGGTGAATCCTGCCGGGCATTTCACTCCGGACGTGTTCACCCGCATTGCTCGCGGCGAGTTGCTGCAGCTCCCGAACGAGGGGTTGGAGACGGTGCACCACGTGCACGCGGACGATGTCGCTCAGGCATTCGAGCTCGCGATCACTCACCCTGATGATGCGGTCGGTGAAAGTTTTCAAGTTGTGTCGCCGGCCCCGATGACTCTGCGCGCGTATGCGGAAGCGATGTTCGCGCACTTCGGGCAGCAAGCCCGGCTGCGGTTCCTGCCATGGGAGGAGTGGCGCCACACCGTGACGGAAGACGAGGCGGCAGCGACGTGGGATCATATAGCCCACTCACCGCAT
>DATHGO010000120.1:0-2982 GCA_035317585.1 Gemmatimonadaceae bacterium
CTTTCTAACCGGCTCCCTCGAGACGATACTGTTTCTCAACTCGCCCGGTGATCTCATTCATTCCCAGTACGGCAAGTTGGTGTTGGCCAAGTTTGTCGGGCTTGTAATCCTCGTCGGGTACGGCGCCTACAACAGATTGCGGTTACTGCCACGTCTCGAGGATCCAGGCACGACCACCAGGCTCTCGCGATCGGTGAGACAGGAGCTTGTTATCGTGACGTGCGTGATACTGATCGGCGGATTCCTGGCCTACGTTCCGACCCCGCCCGCCCCACAGTCTTCGCTTTCCGCTCTCACAGGACGGTCACCATGAGAAGCCGATCCGCACGCTCGACTCCTTCTGCGCTCCTGCCCTTGCGCACCTTGCTGGTTTTTGCCGCAATTCTGGTGGCACCCTCGATTGTGTTTGCACATGCGGTGGTGTTTCCGAAAACTTCAACCCCCGGAGCTTACGAGAAGTACGTCCTCCGGGTGCCCAATGAGCGCGATGTCCCGACGCTCAAGGTGGAGCTTCATTTTCCACAAGGCCTCCGCGTCGTCTCTTTTGGCGATGTGACCGGATGGAAGCTGCAAGTCCTGACCGACTCGGCACAGCGAGTGACGGGTGCCGTTTGGACGGGCGTTCTTCCCAAGGAGCGTTTCGTCGAGTTCCCTTTCGTCGCTGTGAATCCGAAAGACAGCACCTCTCTCTCCTGGCCGACCTATCAGACCTATGAGGGTGGAGAGCGGGTGGAGTGGATCGGGGCGGACAGCTCGAAGACGCCGGTTTCATCGACGATCGTCAGTGATCCCGCGGTGGTGCCAGTCAAAGTCTCGCGTACGTCGCTTTATATGTCGGTCGTCGCCTTGCTCTTCGCTCTCACGGCCCTGGGAGTGGCGCTGCGGCCGCGCGGCGTCGACGTAAATCCCTGATATTGACATACCAACATTTCTTGATATGTTAATCTCATGGCCATAGCAACGCACTCCAGGACCGATCGCGCGATCGAGCTGTTCCACGCCCTCTCCGATGAGACGAGGCTCGAGATCATCGAGCTCCTCCGAAAGGGAGAACGGTGCGTATGTGAGCTGACAGATACGCTCGACGCCGCTCAGTCCCGCCTTTCGTTCCATCTTCGCGTTCTCAAGGACGCGGGAGTCGTCCGCGACAGAAAGGATGGACGGTGGGTTTACTATGAGCTGGATGCGGAGGTGTTCGAGGAGATGGAGTCGCTCGTTTCGGAGATGAAGCCCCGTGCGCTTAAGCGCAACGAGCCTTGTTGTGCCTGACCCTTTTTTTTTCACCAATACATCAACAAATATTGTTGGGAGGCTGGATAGATGACCGCTCAGGACTCTACACTCAAGGCCACAGTAAAAGAGAAGTACGGTCAAGCCGCATTGCGCATCAGCGAAGGCGAGACCGACGGAGCGTGCTGCGGATCGAGCGCCTGTTGCGGCGCTACTACCGAAGCGTGGGACCCCATCACCTCTGATCTCTACGACGAGCGGGAGAAAGCTGGCATTCCCGCCGAGGCCGTTCTCGCTTCCCTCGGCTGCGGTAATCCGGCCGCGTTGGCTGAGTTGAAAGAGGGAGAGACGGTTCTCGACCTCGGATCAGGCGGTGGCATCGATGTTCTGCTCTCAGCCAAGCGCGTTGGCCCAACCGGTAAGGCTTACGGGCTCGACATGACCGACGAGATGCTCGCGCTCGCCAACGACAACAAACGCCGAGCCGGCGCCGACAACGTCGAGTTCCTCAGAGGTGAGATCGAGCAGATCCCTCTTCCCGACTCATCGGTCGATGTCATCATTTCGAACTGTGTCATCAACCTCTCGGGCGATAAGAGGAAGGTGCTCGCAGAAGCCTTTCGCGTGCTGAAGCCCGGAGGTCGATTTGCTGTGTCCGACGTTGTCGTTCGCGGCCACGTTCCGGCAGCCGTGAAGACGAACATGGAGCTCTGGATTGGCTGCGTGGCCGGAGCACTCGAGGAGCAGGAGTTCCTCGATCTGCTGATCGACGTTGGATTCGAGAAACCAACGATCGAACCGACTCGGGTCTACAAAATTGAAGACGCCGCGGCGTTTCTTGCCGGAAGCGGGTTGGATGTTACCAGGTTCGCATCAGAGATTGACGGTCAGTTCATGAGCGCGTTCGTACGCGCCACAAAGCCGGCGAAAAGCTGCTGCGGACCGGACTGCTGCGGAGGCTAACATGAAGATCAGAAAAGCGACTACGCGGGACCTCGATGCAGTCGAGGGTCTGCTCTCCGCGAATGACCTTCCCCTGGATGGCGTGAAGGAGAATCTCTCCGGCTTCATCGTGGCGGAGGAAGGCGGTCGGGTTATCGGCGCAGTTGGTCTGGAAAAGTTTGGATCGATTGCCTTGCTCCGCTCAGCGGTGGTGTCGAACGAGCACCGTGGAAGTGGAGTAGGGCGCCGGCTCGTCGAGCAGATTCTCGAGCGCGCCGAAAAAGACGGAATCGAGGAGCTGTTCCTCCTCACCACCACAGCCGAGGACTACTTTCCGCGATTCGGTTTCACGCGCACGACTCGATCGACGGTGCCGCCTGCAGTAAAAGCATCAGCTGAATTCCGCGGAGCTTGCCCCGACACCGCGTTGGTCATGACGCGCCGGATCGCAACACAAACGGCTCGCCTCTGATGCGGTACGCTCTTCTCTCCGATATCCACGCGAATCTCCCCGCACTTCGCGCGGTCTTCGCCGACATCGATAACCGGGCCAACATTGACGCGATCTACCACTTGGGGGACCTCACCGGCTACGCACCATGGCCAAACGAGGTGGTGGAGCTTCTTCGCGAGCGCAGGATCCAGGGGATTGCCGGCAATTACGATTCGACGGTCGCAACCGACTACAAGCACTGCGGGTGCAGGGCCGATTCCCCGCATGAAGAGGAGTTGTCACACCTCTCGTATGAGTGGACCCGATCGCACGTCACGCCGGAGACGAAGGAATACCTGGCAAGTCTTCCCTTCCGC
>DATHGO010000121.1:0-3961 GCA_035317585.1 Gemmatimonadaceae bacterium
AGCTCCCACTCGCGGGCACGCTCGTTCTTGAGATCCGGGTTGCCGAACGTGATGTCGTTGACGAAGCCCGGACGTCCAGCGAACGGAAGTTGAGTGAAGGTCACGAACTGTGAGTAGGCATTGAGGATGCCGGGCTGGCTACCCGCCCATCCAAGCGCGCTGCGGAGGCGGAGATTGTTGAGCGCTCCCGGCTTGTTGTCGATGACCACGTAGGATGCGGAGAACTTGGGGAATGCCTGCCACCTCTCCGACGGAGCGAACGTCGACGACGCATCCCAGCGGACTGCGCCGTTGAGGAAGAGTTTGTCCCTGAACGCCAGCTCGTGCTGCCCGTAGAACCCGAAGGTCCGCAGCTCGACGTCGGTTTGTGCAGCGGAGAAGATCGAGCCCGCGCTCACCAGATCACCAACGGGAGCGAGGCCGTTGGCGGTGGCCGAGGTGATACCCACTCTTTGGGAGGTATAGTTGAGGCCCGCGGTCGTCCGCATCTCGAAGGGACCCATTGGTCTCCACGTATAGCTCGATAGCGCATCCTGGTTGACGATGCGGTTGTTCTCGACGACAGACTGCGAACGGCCGGTCGCGAGAGGCGCGGTGCCGAGCACCGCGTTGCGCGGCACGAACTGGCTCTGCGAGAAACCGACGTTGTCGAGACCAATGGTGTAGTCGAACAGCAGGCTGGT
The DNA here is from genome assembly GCA_035317585.1 of Gemmatimonadaceae bacterium. Classification (GTDB taxonomy): domain Bacteria; phylum Gemmatimonadota; class Gemmatimonadetes; order Gemmatimonadales; family Gemmatimonadaceae; genus UBA4720. The sequence continues at coordinate 684 of DATHGO010000121.1, forward strand.
GACGGGCGTCCACGTGAGCTTCGTCGAGCCAATGAAGCGCTCGATCGTCTGCGGGTTACGGATTTTGTCGATCGCGAGCAGCGGATTCGTTCCCAGCGCGGGCGGCAGCGGGTAAACTCCGTTGATGGGACGGAAGTCGACGTTCGTCGGAGCGAAGAAGAGAGAGCCCATGATCCCGTAGTCGTTCTGCTCGCCGAACGCCTGTACCTCGTTATTGGTGTTGATGTAGTTCGAGGTGACGTTGGCGACGAGATGCGGAGTGAGCTGCTGCTGCAGATTCACGCGCGCTCCGGTGCGGCGCGAGGATGTCGAGCGCATGATGCCATCTTCGTTGCCGAAGTTGCCGCTCATGAAGTAGCGGGTCTGATCGCTGCCGCCTTCAACGGTGACGTTCTGGTCCCACGATGGAGCGCGGTGGAAGATGTCGTCCTGATAATTGAACCGCGTGATTGGCAGTCCGTTGACATCGAACGGATAGAAGTTGAACGGCTGCTGCTCGCGCAGCTGACTAGTGCCCCACCGGGTTGTCGATGTGAAGCGCGGCTTGCCGCTGGTTCCCCGCTTGGTGAAGATCTGCACGACACCGTTGTTGGCGCGCGATCCGTACAACGCCGCCGCGGCTGCGCCGCGAATGATCTCGATGTGCTCGATGTCGTCGGGATTGAGATCGGCGAGCCGGTTCTGCGGATTGGAGCGGCCTCCGAGGTCGGCGAGCTGACCGGACTCGTTGTCGACGATCACTCCATCGACGATGTAGAGCGGGTCCGAGCCGGAGATGAATGAGTTGACGCCGCGGAGGCGCACGGAGATTCCGCCGCCGCCGGGGCTGCCCGAGTTCTGAGTGATTTGCGCGCCTGGAATCTTTCCCTGCATCGCCTGATCGACGGTAACTGCCTGAGCTCTGCTGAGGAGCGAGGAGTCGATCGTGGCGATGCTCGTTCCCACCTTGCGCTTCTCGGTGGCGGTGCCTGTTCCCGTAACGACGACTTCGCTCAGGTTCACGGCGCTCACTCGGAGCGCGACGTCGGCGGTCGCAGTCGCTCCGGGAACGACGGTGACGGTTTCCGTGGTCGGCTGGTATCCGATGCGCCGAACCGTGAGCGTGCGGGCGCCGACGGGCACGCCGGTGATCGTGTACTCGCCATTCGGACCCGTCAGTGTGCCAAAGCGGGTGCCAGTGACGAGGACCGCGACGTCGGGCAGACCTCGTCCGACTGATGCGTCGGTCACTCGTCCGCTGACGGTGCCGGTGGCCTGTTGTGCGGCCAAAGCGAATGGTGAAACGATCGCGAGCACCAGGAGGAGTGCGCCGCGGCGGAGGATAGTGAGCATCATCAGAGGATCTCCGAGTCGCGTGGTCCCCAGTGTGATGGGGCCTTGCCGGTGAGAAGTGCCCTACGTTACAGACGGGTACTCAGGCGGGCAAGACGGAGAATCGCGCTTGACTTTATTCGGCGATGAAGATTACCGACGCTGGTTTGCCCGTTTCGGGATGGACGGGTTCTCGCGTTTCGAGAATTCTGAATCCGCTGTCGGCGAGAAGCACCTCCCAGCTCTCCATGGTTCGGAAATACCACGGAGCCGGGTCAGAGAATTCCTCGCTGAAGCCAGCCCATGAGCCTGTACGCCATCCGTCCGCGTATGACTCGTCGCCGCACGATGCGACGGGGTGGAGTGTCTGAATGACAAGCGACCCGCGGGAATTGAGAAGCGATGGCGCGCGCCGTATGACGCCCTCGACTGATTCCTTGCCGATCAGCGAGAAGTTGGCAACGACGAGGTCAACTCTGACATCGAGGCGACCGGCGGCGATGTCCTCGTACGACGATATCCTGAACTCTCCGCCGCCGGCCTTCCTCGCCTGCTCGATGAGCGCGGGGACGACGTCGACGCCGACTGCACTGACGCCGTGCTCGGCGAGAGCTCGCGCGAGCCATCCCTCGCCGCACCCGATGTCGAGCACCGTCCGCGGCGATCTGCTCAGGACTGCATCGACGATCGCCTTATTCGTGACGAGCGCACGGCTCGCGATCTGATTCTCCCTCACGGCCGTGGTCCAGGGCGACGCGTTCTTGCGCCACGAGTCTACGATGCGCGCATCGCTGAGTGGATCAGATATCATCTAGATGTGGAAGGAAGGAAAGTCAGTAACGCGACACCGGGGCCGCTCGTATATGTATATATAGTAGCAGCCACCATTACTCAGTACTCAGAGGACGTATGAGCACAGCCGCGGCACCGCGCACGGTTTCAACGCGCTACGACGCGACGACCTCGGCCGTCGCATCATCGGCGCCGCGCGAGCGTCTGATCTCGCTTGATGTTTTTCGCGGCATCACGATCGCGGGCATGCTCCTGGTGAACAATCCCGGCACCTGGAGCGCGATCTTTCCGCCGCTCGAGCACGCCGCATGGGATGGCTGGACACCCACCGATCTGATCTTTCCCTTCTTCCTCTTCATCGTCGGCATCACGACGTACCTCTCGATGTCGGCACGGCGCGCGCGGGGCGACAACGATGCCGCTCTCGTCAAGCAGATCCTCCGGCGGGGAATCATCATCTACCTGCTCGGCTTCGCGATGGCGATGTTCCCGTTCTATCAATGGGGAACGATCGATTCACTTCCCAACGCCACGGCGTGGGACCGGATCATCTTCCGCATCGAGCACGTCCGCATTCTCGGAGTACTGCCGAGGATCGCGATAGTGTACATCTGCGCGGGGCTTCTGACACTCAAGACGACACTCAAGCAGCAGGTCATCATCATCGGCACGCTGCTACTCGGGTATTGGTTTGCGATGACGCTGATCCCCGTTCCTGGTGAAAACGCGATCGGCGCGGTGCTGCTTCACACCAAGGACAGAAATCTCGCCGCGTACCTCGATCGACTGATCCTGGGAACGAACCACACCTGGGTCGGCAGCGTAACGTTCGATCCCGAGGGTCCGATGTCCACGATCCCGGCGATCGCTACGGCGATGCTGGGCGTCATCGCTGGGCGCTGGCTGGCGCTGAAGGAGAAGCCGCTCCTCGAGCGGATCAGCGGACTCTTCGCCGCCGGATCGATCGCAATGGTGCTTGGCCTGATGTGGAACTGGTCGTTCCCGATCAACAAGAGTCTGTGGACTAGCAGTTACGTGTTGTTCACTGCGGGAATGGCGTGCGTAGCGCTGGCGACGATCATGTGGATCGTCGACTACGTGAACGTGAAGTGGTGGACCAAGCCGTTCGTGGTCTTTGGAGTGAACCCGATCGTGGCGTTCGTGGGTTCGGGCGT
>DATHGO010000122.1:0-3826 GCA_035317585.1 Gemmatimonadaceae bacterium
AGGCGACGCGGTGGAGTTCGACATCGTTGAAGGTCAGAAGGGTCCGGCTGCCGAGAACGTGACGAAGGCTTCTTAAGCCACGTCAGCTTCACTGGCACAATCTGGCGGGGCGTCTCAGTCGAGGCGCCCCGTTTTGTTTGCAGGGGGTCGGCCTCGGCGTGGAACGGGTGCCATTTCTACTGCGGCTTCCAGCTGTTCGAGCAAACCGGCTTGGAACGCGGGAAGGTCGATCTCGACGGTGAGGCCCTGTCTGCCGGAGTATCGTCCTTCGCTCTTGATGATTTCGTCTGCGAGCGTAATCGCTCTTCGGGTCGAAAGCCCGAGCTCATGAATGAGAAAGGCAGCAAGAGCGAGTGTGAGCAGCCCTTCCACACTGAGGCGCCGGGCGATACCCTGTCGTTCCTGTCGTATTCCGCCGATCTTATGGTGGGAGAGTATATTGTCTACCCACTTGACTGGCATTCTCAGCGCAAGTGCAGCAGTAGTAACGGTGTAGGCACGAGGCACTAATAATCCTAATATCTAAGGATATTAAAATGAATAGGCTCGTTCGTACTTCGGCACTCCTTCTACTCAGCTCCATTGCGTTTTCCCTTCCGGCATTGGGGCAAAAGACCTATGCCTTGGGCGCAGGCGGAGGGGGTGCCATACCTGTCGGGAAATTGAGCGACACCCAGAGCACGGGCTACAATGGCCTCGTCGTCCTGGCAATTGGCGTCGCTGACCTCCCGATCGGAGTACGGTTCGATGGGGTCTACAGCAAGTTCCAATACCGGACTGCTCCCGTCGGAAGTCCGAGTGCGTCGGACCTTCGTGTCGGAGCGGCGCTCGGGAATCTGATATTCGCGTTTTCCGGCACGAACGCAAAGCCCTATGTAGTTGTTGGTGGCGGGCTCTACAATACCAAGGGCGACATCCCGGGCGCAAAATCCCAGAACAGTTTGGGATTCAACGCCGGGCTGGGGGCGACCTTTGGACTTGGCCCGGTGGCGGCGTTTCTCGAATCGAGATACCACACGATCTCTCGAAAGGACGCAAAGGGCGGAGTGATTCAGTTCGTGCCGATCACGGTTGGATTGCTGTTCTGAGCGGCCTTCGAGATTTCCGTTTACACCGCTCGAAGAACGAGCTCATTCCCACGTGCAGCCTCGGTCACTGGCCGCAGCGCCTCGCGCGCCGAGCGAAGTTGAGCGCTCACTGCAGTGGGACCGGTGCCACCAGGTACGTCGCGGCGCGCCACTGAGCGTGCCGGCTCGAGCCAGTCGAGGACGTCATCACCGAACAGTGGATGCGCTGATTTGAAGGATGCAAGCGGCAGCGCGTCCAGCTCACAACCTTCCTGCTCGCTCTCGCGAATCAGCGACCCTATGGCGCTATGCGCATCGCGGAAGCTGGTTCCCTTCTCTACCAGATAGTCGGCGAGATCCGTTGCCATCATGCTGCTGGACACCGCTGCACGCATCCGTTTTGCGTTGAAGCGAATCTCGTGGAGCGCGCCAGCCACAGCCGGAAGAACGAGAAGAATGGTATCGACGGCGTCAAACAGCACACGCTTGTCGTCCTGAAGATCCTTGTTGTAACCGCTTGGCAATCCTTTGAGTGTCGCCAGCAGCGTCGCGAGGTCACCGATTGCCCGAGCGCCTGACCCACGTGCGAGCTCCAGAGCGTCCGGATTGCGTTTTTGCGGCATCATGCTCGAGCCCGTCGTGAACGCATCTCCGAATTGAACGAAGCCGAACTCACTGGATCCATAGATGATCAGATCCTCGGCGAGCCGCGACAGGTGGGTCGCCATCATAGCTACGACGAACAAAAGCTCGGCGACGAAATCGCGATCGCCGACGGCATCGATGCTGTTCTGCGATACGGAGGCGAAGCCGAGGCTGCCCTGGAGAAGCACACGTGAAATTGGAAACGCACAGCCGGCGATAGCGCCCGATCCCAATGGGAGAACCGCAGCGGCGCGCGACGCGGAAGCGATTCGTGCGCGATCGCGCTCAAGCGGCCAGAAGTGCGAAAGCATCCAATGCGCGGCGGACACAGGTTGAGCGCGCTGCATGTGGGTGTATGCCGGCATCAACGCATCTTCGAGCGTCGACGCTTGATCGAGCATCACCTGTTGCAGCGACCGCGTGGCTGCATCGAGCTTGGAGCAGGCGTCCATCGACCAGAGGCGGGTTGCTGTGGCAACCTGATCGTTGCGGCTGCGGCCGGTATGCAGCTTGGACGCGACTTCGCCGACCTCTTCGTGCAGCATCCGGTCGATCATGGTGTGTACATCTTCGTCCGAGGGCAGGGGATTGGCTCCCGCCAGAAGCTTCTGACCGACCGCGCCAAGGCCGCGTTCGATCTTTTTGCTTTCGTCGAGCGTCAACACACCAGCGCCCCAGAGAGCGACAGCCCAAGCCTGCGATAGATTGATATCGAACGGCCAGAGCCGGTAATCCGTGCCGATCGAGCGATTGAGGGCGTCGAGCGCGGCCGCGGTCGGAACCGCGAACCTTCCCCCCCAAAGCTTATGCGAAGTATGATCGGACATCGCTAACCCGTCCTGGCTCAGGCTATTGCAAGAGTAGCCGGCGACCGCGCTTCGGTCTTTGCCTCGGTCTCCTGACGTGCCGCAGCCATCTCCTGGTCTCGAATCGCGCGGACGCGCGCGGACAAGCCATAGAGCCGGATAAACCCCGCGGCGTCGCTTTGCTGATAAACGTCATCCTCACCAAAGGTGACGAAGCGCTCATCATATAGCGCGTACTCGCTTTCGCGGGCGACGACCGAGGCGGTGCCCTTGAACAGTCTCAGCGTCACGGAGCCTGAAACGCGCTCCTGCGTGAGGCTGACGAAAGCATCGTATGCTTCGCGCTCTGTCGTCCACCAGCGGCCTTCATAAACGAGATCCGCGTAACGCGGAGCGATCACGTCCTTCGCAGCGAGGGTGCGCCGGTCGAGCACAAGCTGCTCCAACTCGCTGTGAGCGGAGTAGAGCAGGGTACCGCCAGGCGTTTCGTAAACGCCGCGTGACTTCATCCCGACGAGACGGTCCTCGACCAGGTCGATACGTCCTATACCGTGGCGTCCGCCGATTGTATTGAGAGCTACGACCAGATCAACAGCATCGAGCTCAACACCATTTACGGAGACCGGCGTGCCAGAGTGGAACCCGATCGTTACCTCCTCCGGTTGATCTGGTGCGTCCTGGGGTGCGGCCGTCAGCATGAAGAGATCGGCCGGGGGCGCAACCGCGGGATTCTCGAGCACTCCCCCTTCGTGGGATATGTGCCAGACATTGCGGTCGCGCGAATAGATCTTGTCTCTCGTCGCGGCTACCGGAATCTTGTGGGATTCGGCGTACGCGATTGCGTCCTCGCGACTCCGAATGTTCCATTCGCGCCATGGCGCGATCACCGGAAGATCGGGCGCGAAGGCCGCATAGGTAAGCTCGAAGCGAACCTGATCGTTACCCTTGCCCGTGCAGCCGTGGGCCAGCGCGTCAGCGCCAACCTGACGAGCAATCTCCACCTGGCGTCGTGCGATCAGAGGGCGACCCATGGACGTGCCGAGTAGATACTTACGCCCGTAGATGGCGCCAGCACGCAACGTGGGCCAGACAAAGTTCTCGACGAACTCCTGCCGCAAGTCTTCGACATAGCACTCATCGGCACCGGACGCGATTGCCTTGGCGCGCACGCCCTCGAGCTCGTCTCCCTGACCAATGTCTGCCGCGACACAAATGACGCGCGCGCCGTATCGCTCCTTGAGCCAGGGAACGATGATCGACGTATCGAGCCCACCGGAGTAGGCGAGGGCAATGGTACGAATCACAGGC
>DATHGO010000123.1:0-13039 GCA_035317585.1 Gemmatimonadaceae bacterium
CCCGCCATCGGTGAGGATGGTCGGCGGAAGATCGGCGTTCAGCTCCACGTGGAAGCCAAGTCCCTTCTGATCGGCGAGCTGGCTGAAGCTGCGATCGACGAAATCCTTGACGTCTGCCATCGCAACTTCCGTCGGATTCACATCCATCTTGCCGGCTTCGACCTTCGACAGATCGAGCACGTCGTTGATGAGATTGAGCAGATCGCTGCCTGAGGTCAGAATCGTCTGCGCAAACTCGACCTGCTTCGGGCTGAGATTGCCGTCCTTGTTCTCGCTCAACAGGCGCGCCAGGATGAGGAGGCTGTTGAGCGGAGTCCGCAGCTCGTGCGACATATTGGCGAGGAACTCCGACTTGTACTTGGAGCTCAGGGCGAGCTGCTCGGCCTTCTCCTCGAGAGCGACTCTCGCCCCCTCCACTTCCTCGTTCTTGGACTCGACCTTCCGGTTCTGCTCGGCGAGTAGCGACGCTTTTTCCTCGAGCTCCTCGTTGACCTGCTGCAGCTCCTCCTGCTGATCCTTGAGCAGCTCCTCCGAAGTCCTGAGCGTCTGGGCTTGCGCCTCGAGCTCGGCGTTTGATTTCTTCAGCTCCTCCTGCTGCGTCCGCAGCTCTTCGGACTGGCTCTGCAGCTCCAGCGTCAGGCTCTGCGACTGCTCGAGCAGCTCCGCTGTGCGCATGTTGGCGGCGATCATGTTGATCACGACGCCCACGCTCTCCGTGAACTGATCGAGGAAGAGCTGGTGGATCTGGCTGAAGGGCAGGAACGACGCGAGCTCGATCACCGCCTTCACTTCTCCCTCGAACATCACGGGGAGCACGATCACGTTGCGCGGCGTCGCCTCTCCGAGACCGGACGAGATCTGGATGTAGTCTTCCGGAACATTGGTCAGCAGAATCGGCTTCTTCTCCAGCGCCGCCTGACCGACGAGCGCTTCGCCGAGGTGAAACCGACTGGCGACGTGCTTGCGCTCCTTGTACGCGTAGCTCGCAATGAGCTTGAGCACCGGCATCTGGTTTTCGTCGTCCATGATATAGAACACGCCATGGTGGGCCGAGACGAGCGGCGTGAGCTCCGACATGATGAGCTTCGACAGTGCTTCCAGATCTTTTTGTCCCTGCATCATCCGCGAGAACTTCGCGAGGTTCGACTTCAACCAGTCCTGTTCCGAGTTCTTCTCGGTCGTGGACTTCAGGTTCACGATCATCTGGTTCAGGTTGTTCTTGAGCTCGTCCAGCTCGCCCTGAGCCTCCACCGCGATCTGTCTGCTCAAATCGCCACGAGTCACGGCGGTCGCGACGTCAGCGATCGCGCGCACCTGCAGCGTCAGACTGTTGGCCATCGCGTTCACGTTGTCGGTGAGCGCTCTCCACGTGCCGGCTGCGCCGGGAACTTCCGCCTGACCGCCCAACTTTCCCTCAGTGCCCACTTCCTTGGCCACCCGTGTGACTTCGTCCGCGAAGACGCGGAGCGAATCCACCATCGCGTTGGTGATGTTCTTGAGCTCCAGAATCTCGCCGCGCACCTCGACGGTGATCTTCTGCGAGAGGTCTCCTTTGGCAACGGCGGTTGTGACGAGCGCGATGTTTCTGATCTGGCTCGTCAGGTTTCCGGCGAGCGTATTCACGTTGTCAGTCAGGTCCTTCCACGTGCCCGCGACTCCTGGCACGTCCGCCTGTCCGCCCAGCTTTCCTTCGGTTCCTACATCGCGTGCAACGCGAGTCACCTCGGAGGAGAACGCGCTCAGCTGATCCACCATCGTGTTGATGGTGTTCTTCAGCTCGAGAATCTCGCCCTTCACGTCGACCGTCATCTTGCGCGAGAGGTCTCCCCTCGCGACGGCGGTCGTGACGTCGGCGATATTTCTCACCTGCCCGGTGAGGTTGCTCGCCATGAAATTCACGTTGTCGGTGAGATCTTTCCACGTTCCCGCGACGCCGGGCACGTTCGCCTGCCCGCCCAGTCGTCCCTCAGTTCCCACCTCGCGCGCGACGCGCGTTACCTCACCAGCGAAGACACTCAGACTGTCCACCATCGTGTTGATGGTCTGCTTGAGCTCGAGAATCTCGCCTTTCACATCGACGGTGATCTTTCGCGACAGGTCTCCCTTCGCGACCGCCGTCGTCACATCGGCGATGTTTCTGATCTGGCCAGTGAGGTTGGACGCCATCGCGTTCACGTTGTCTGTCAGGTCCTTCCAGGTACCCGCGACCCCGGGCACGCTCGCCTGGCCACCGAGTTTCCCTTCCGTTCCTACTTCTTTCGCAACACGCGTGACTTCGTCGGCGAACGCGCCTAGCTGATCGACCATGGTGTTAATCGTGTCTTTGAGCTCCGCCGTCTCACCCTTTGCTTCGACGGCGATCTTCTGCGACAGGTCTCCGCGCGCGACCGCCGTCGTAACGGCGGCAATGTTCCGCACCTGACCGGTGAGATTGCCGGCCAGAGTATTCACGTTGTCGGTTAGGTCTTTCCACGTGCCGGCGACTCCGGGAACGCTGGCCTGGCCGCCGAGTTTTCCTTCGGTGCCGACCTCGCGCGCGACGCGCGTCACCTCGGCAGCGAACGCGCTGAGCTGATCGACCATGATGTTGATCGTGTTCTTCAGCTCGAGGATTTCTCCTTTCGCTTCCGCCGTGATTTTTCTGTTCAGGTCTCCCTTGGCGACGGCCGTCGTGACGTCGGCGATGTTGCGGACCTGCCCTGTCAGGTTCGACGCCATGAAGTTCACGTTGTCCGTCAGGTCCTTCCAGGTTCCACCCACGCCCGGCACCTCCGCCTGGCCGCCGAGCTTTCCTTCGGTGCCGACTTCCTTCGCCACGCGCGTCACTTCCGAGGCGAACGCGCTCAACTGATCGACCATGATGTTGATCGTGCTCTTCAGCTCGAGGATTTCACCTTTCGCTTCCGCGGTGATCTTTCTCGACAGATCTCCCTTCGCTACCGCCGTGGTGACGTCGGCAATGTTTCTGATCTGGCCCGTGAGGCTCGATGCCATTGCGTTCACATTGTCGGTCAGATCCTTCCACGTTCCGATAACTCCAGACACGTCGGCCTGTCCGCCAAGCTTCCCTTCGGTTCCTACTTCCTTGGCGACGCGAGTCACTTCCGAAGCAAAGGTGCTCAACTGATCCACCATCGTGTTGACGGTGCTCTTCAGCTCGAGGATTTCACCGCGCGCGTCGGCGGTGATCTTCTGTGACAGGTCGCCTCTCGCCACCGCGGTTGTGACCGCGGCGATGTTTCGCACCTGGCTGGTGAGATTTCCGGCCAGAGTGTTCACGTTGTCGGTGAGATCCTTCCACGTTCCGCCGACGCCCGGCACTTCTGCCTGACCACCCAGCTTTCCCTCGGTACCGACTTCGCGGGCGACACGGGTCACTTCCGATGCGAAGGCGCTGAGCTGGTCCACCATGATGTTGATCGTGTTCTTGACCTCGAGAATCTCTCCCCGCGCATCAGCGGTGATCTTGCGCGAGAGGTCACCGCGCGCGACCGCCGTCGTGACGTCGGCGATGTTTCTCACCTGCCCGGTGAGATTGCTCGCCATGAAATTCACGTTGTCGGTGAGGTCCTTCCACGTGCCCGCGACCTGCGGCACCTGCGCCTGCCCGCCAAGGCGTCCCTCGGTGCCCACCTCGCGCGCGACGCGCGTTACTTCCACGGCGAACGTGCTCAGCTGGTCCACCATCGTGTTCACGGTGTTCTTCAGCTCGAGAATCTCGCCTTTGACATCGACGGTGATCTTCCGCGACAGGTCGCCCTTCGCGACCGCGGTCGTCACGTCAGCGATGTTTCGGATCTGACCGGTGAGGTTTCCGGCGAGCGTATTGACGTTGTCCGTCAGATCCTTCCACGTTCCAGCGACGCCAGGCACCGCGGCCTGTCCGCCGAGCTTCCCTTCGGTTCCGACCTCTCTCGCTACACGAGTCACTTCGGACGCGAACGCGCTCAGCTGATCGACCATCGTGTTGATCGTATTCTTTAGCGCGAGCGTCTCGCCGCGTGCTTCGACCGTGATCTTCTGGGAAAGATCTCCCTTGGCGACCGCGGTAGTCACGGCGGCAATGTTTCTCACCTGGCTGGTGAGATTTCCCGCGAGAGTGTTGACGTTGTCGGTCAGGTCCTTCCACGTGCCGGCGACGCCCGGTACCTCGGCCTGTCCGCCCAGCTTACCCTCGGTTCCCACTTCGCGCGCGACGCGCGTGACTTCGTTGGCGAAAGAGCCGAGCTGATCGACCATCGTGTTGACGGTAGTGCCGATACGGAGGAACTCGCCCTGCACCGCCTTGCCATCGATTTCCAGCACCATCTTCTGCCCGAGGTCTCCCTCAGCCACAGCGGTCAGCACGCGAGCCACTTCGGTCGTGGGCGAAGCGAGGTCGGTGATGAGCGTATTGACGGACTCGACGGTGGACCGCCAGCCATGGGCGACGGGACCGATGGACGCGCGATCGTTCATCTGACCCTGGCGTCCGATGGTGGTGCTGACGCGAAGCATCTCGTCGCACATCCGTTCGTTGAGCTTCGCGATTCCGTTGAACGTGTCCGCGATCTCGGCCAGCAGCGGGTCCTCGGACACAGGGAGCCGGGTCTCGAACTGGCCATCCCTCAGGTCCCGCATGGCGTTGAGCAGGCGCCGGAGGTCCACTGCCCTAATTTTTCCATCGGGCGCGAGTACACCGGATTCCTGCTCGCCGCCGCCTTTGGCGCCGGCACCGTTGCCGGCTCCTTTACCGTTTCGTCCCTTCCCGCCGTTTCTGCCGTTTTTCCGGCGCGCGCCCGCGGTATTGGAAGAGCGCTCGGTACCTTCTTCCGCGCCCGTCTCTTCCTCGATAGTGTCACCGATCTCCACGACTCTACTCCTTCATGTGTTCTTTTTTTTGGCCCCGTTCGCGGGACCTGGAGTCCCCAGTGTCGGCGCTGAGCCGTTGGGGGAACAGTTCTACTGTTCAAAAGCGGGGCCGTTTTTTGGGCGGTTGCGATCGGGTGCTATTCGGTCGTTGGGTCCAATTGGACGGGATCGCCAGAACGGATAGGACCCTCGGACAGCACTCGCGCGTACACCCGGCTCCATCCCGGATGAAGCTTCTGCGCAATCCGGATGAACTTTCCGTCGATGAACGACCCCTTTATCGTCTTGCAGGGGTCCGTGAAGGAAGCGATTTCGAGAAGAACCTCATTCCCGACTCGAAGACGCGTTCCCGGGACGACTAAGTCCCAATCGATGCCTTCGACGGTGACGTTTTCTCCGACAGTTCCGACGTCAATCGGGTGTCCTTCCACTTGAAGGGAATGGATCCGTTCCAGGGAATAAACGCAGACAGCGCGCTCGGGTCCCCCGTGGTGCTTTATGTCGTCCTGGCCGTCTCCTTCAAGCCCAAATAAGGACACAGTGGCGCCATTAACGCGTCTTTTTGGCACTCCTCCGCGAGAGACATTTATCGAGACTAACGTCCCTATTCGATGGTTGTCTAACTGAGTGCCTCGCGTATCACTTTCCGCCAACGCTACCTCCTACGGCAGGTTTTGGGGAACGAACCCCAGCAGTTTCCAATTTCTCGCTGACGAGAAAACTCACCGGGATTCCTCCGTTGCGCGAGCTCAAGCGCGGCCGAATTGTAACGCGCATTTGGCCTGCCAACACCGCATCCGATGTGAGGATCCCTAACCTCCAGCCATGCTTTGTTTTCAAAGCCGTTCCCAGGGTCGCATATAGGTCGCGTAGATCCTTGCTCTCGCCAACCCGAACGCCATAGGGCGGGTTGGTCAAAATCCAACCCTCTCCCTTTGCAACATCTTCGATCGCAGCGATGGACCCCGAAAGCGACTGCACCGAAAATCCGATATCTGCCGCAACGCCTGCTCTCGCCGCGTTGTGAATCGCAGCCGAAATGGCGCCGGTGTCGCGGTCGCCACCGCGGATATCGAGCTTGGGACTCGTCACGGAGCTCCGCGCCTTCTCGACGATACCGTTCCACAGGCCGCGATCGAAAGTAGGCCAGTTCATGAATTGAAAGTCCCGCTGCAACCCGGGCGCAATGCTACGCGCAATAAGTGCGGCTTCGATCGGAATGGTGCCCGATCCGCACATTGGATCGAGTAGCGGCGCGCCCCGCCGCCCCTCCCATCCGCTCGCCAGCACCATCGCAGCCGCCAGAGTTTCCCGAAGCGGCGCCTTCGCCACTTCCTTCCGGTATCCCCGGCGGTGCAACAGCTCTCCCGAGCTGTCCGCGCTGATCTCACACTGATCGTGCACGATGCGCACGATGAAGAGCTGAGTTGGTCCTGGGGCCGAGGCGGTGCCGGCCCCCTCGCCGGCGCTGTTCGCTCCTTCTTCTCCGTCCTCGTCATCGACGGAGCTCGCCGTTCTCAACTCGATGTTCCGCGACGCCGCTCCCGCGATCGCGGAAAGCACGCGCTCCGCGACGGCATCGGAGTGGTAGAGCTTCGACTTTCTGCAGGTGACCCGTACCTCGACTGCGCCACTCTCGGGAAGAAAATCGGACCAGGGCAATTTCTTCGAGTGCCGCTCCAACTCATAAAAGGTGCTGGCGTGGAACTGCCCGAGTCTGACCACGATGCGGCTGGCGGTGCGGAGCCAAAGATTCGCCTCGTAGATGTGCTCGAGCTCGCCGTCGAACGCGACTCCTCCGACTTCCTGCCTTCCTTTCACTCCGAGTGCCTTGAGCTCGCCCGCGGCTATCGACTCCAATCCCGGAGCAGTTGGCGCGAAGATCTGGAATCGTGAAGAAGGGGAGGGGGAGGGAGCACTCGGCATCGGTTGCTCAGCTTAGCATGTCGGCCCCGGGCTGGGTAGGTGGCGGAATACTTTGTGCCTGTACCAGCCAGAGTGTCGATACAAGTAACAAAGGAGTCGGCTCGCCAGCTCCTCCATGATCGCTTTGGGCATCAGGATTTCAGGCCTGGCCAGTGGGAGCCGCTCGCTGCCGTTCTCTCCGGCAAGGACGCGCTGGTGGTGATGCCGACGGGGAGCGGAAAATCGCTGATTTACCAGCTCCCCGCGCTGCTGCTGCCCGGTCTCACGATCATCGTCAGTCCGCTCATCGCCCTGATGAAGGATCAGCATGACAAGCTCTCCGCGCAGGGCGTGAGCTCCGTCGCGATGCATTCGCACCTCTCCACCTCCGAGACGCGAGAGGTACACCGCCAGATCGCGGATGGCGAGGGAGAGATGCTTTACCTCACTCCAGAGCGATTCAAGGACCGTGCGTTCTTCGAGCATCTCCTCTCGCGCCCGATCAGTCTCTTCGTCATCGATGAGGCGCATTGCGTGAGCCAGTGGGGCCATGACTTCCGCCCCGACTATCTCTCGCTCGGAGGAATCTCTAAGCGGCTCGGTCGTCCGCCGGTGCTCGCTCTTACCGCCACGGCTACCGCGCACGTCCAAGCCGACATCATCCGTCAGCTGGGGATGAACGATCCACACATCACGATTACGGGATTCGCCCGCCCGAATCTTCGCTTCGAGGTCGTCCGCACCGTCAACGACCAGATCAAGGACATGACATTGCGCCACGCTCTCCGGGAATTCGAGGGCTCGGGCGTGATCTACGTCGCGACGGTGAAAGAGGCCGAGCGCCTGTACGAGATGCTGGCAGAGGACTTCAGCGTGGGACTCTACCACGGCAAGCGGCCGGCAGCTGACCGGAAGGATGTTCAGAACCGATTCATGGCGGGTGAGCTCAAGGCGATCATCGCCACCAATGCCTTCGGACTCGGAATCGACAAACAGGATCTGCGCTGGGTGATCCACTACCATTTTCCGGGTTCGATCGAAGCGTACTATCAGGAAGCCGGACGAGCAGGCCGGGACGGCCAGCCCGCCGTCTGCCGGGTGTTGTATCGCGTGGAGGACAAGCGGATACAGTCGTACTTCCTCGGCGGCAAGTATCCGGAGGTGCAGGAGGCGGCGCAGGTCGCGTTGGCGCTCGAGAAGTATCCGCTCAAGACGCCGGTGCTGCTCGACGATATCGTCGGGATCACCGGTATTCCTTCCCGAAAAGCGAAAATCGTTTTCGCGCTGCTCAAGCGTCACGGACTCGTGCGCGAGCACCGGGGCGGGAAGTGGGAACGGCTCGGCGATGATCTATGCGCGGTGGATCTGAGCGCGGATCTGCAGGACTACGAAGAGAGAAGGGCGATGGATCAGGAGAAGCTCCGCACGATGATCCAGTTCTGCCAGACCACCCAGTGCCGCACCCGCTACATCCTCGAGCACTTTGGCGAGGAGGTCGATCCCGAGTGGACCTGCCAGAACTGCGACGCGTGCGACGGCGCGGAGAATGTGGCGCTCATGGCGAGAGGGGCTTGAGACTCGGCGTCTAGAGAAAGCGCAAACCAGGCATCTACAAAACCGAAGCAGGGAGCCGTAGGCTTTGCAGCCGATCGCAAGGAGCTTGTCCCTCGGCGTTGCAGGTCAAGGCGGTGCTTCGTCTTTAGGCCATGAAAAACACACTGGCGATCAAGATCATGCGAGGCTCGTACTTCCTCTTCCTCGCCCTGATCGCCTCATTCGCACCGAAGCTGCTTGGGGCGCCGGCGAGCACCCAGGATATGGCCAATATCGCAACGGTTCTCGCTCTATTCATGCAGGGCGTGATCTGGGCCAACATCATCATCAGCTACTACCTCCATCGTTACATCGAGCTCCGCGCGGTGGATGGCAGCAGCATCACGACGTTCAAGGCGCTTGGCGCCGTTGCACGCCTTACGATCTGGCTCATCCTTGGTTTTGCCGCGCTGTACGCGCTCAACATTCCGATCAGGCCGCTTCTCACCGGCCTCGGAATCGGCGGACTCGCGATTGCGCTCGCGGTTCAGAACATCCTCGGCGACCTGTTCGCCGCCATCTCGATCGTCATCGACAAGCCATTCGTGGTCGGCGACTCGATTTCAGTCGAGAACTATCGCGGCAAGGTTGAGCACATCGGCCTCAAGACCACCCGCGTGCGGAGCGAGTCGGGGGAGATGATCATCTTCTCCAACGGCGAGCTGCTCAAGAGCAAGATCAGAAACTACTCGCGATAAAAAGGCAGCGGCCCGCGCCGGTGCACTGCACACACATCGCCCGGATGTTCTAAAGCAGTCGCGCTTCGAGCTGGAGATCGACGTTGCCCTTCAACGCTTTCGAGACCGGGCACCCCTCTTTGGTCTCCTGTGCGATCTGGTCGAATTTCACTTTGTCGATCTTGGGCACCGTCGCCTGGACGTTGAGCTTCATCGTGGTGATGGCGAAGCCGCCAGGGACAGCCTGAATCGTGCACGCCGCGGTGGTCTCGACCTTCGTGGGAGGTGTGCCGTTCTTTTCCAGTCCCGAGCTGAGCGCCATGGTGTAGCACGCGGCCTCCGCCGCCGCGAGCAGCTCTTCAGGATTCGATCCTGCTCCGCTCTCGAAGCGGGAGCTGAAGTTGTATTGGGCGCTGATCGCGCCACTCTCACCCTTGAAGCTTCCCTTTCCATTCTTGAGTCCGCCTTCCCAGGTGGCGGTCGCTTTTCTCGTTGGCATCCGATCTCCGTTGCGTTGATGATCTGTTTCGCGAAACATAATTAGATTGCTGCGTATGGAGAGCGCTCCCACCAGCTCGGGCATTCCGCCGTCCATCGATCGAGTGTTGAGATTGTTTCGCTCGATGGGACGAGAGGAGAAGATGCAGGCGCTGGTCCAGTACTCGAAGAAGCTCGAGCCGTTTCCGGACCGATTCAAGGACATCGACCGCGGAGCATTCAACGTTCCGGAATGCCAGACCCGTGTCGACATCATTCCCGAAGTGCGTGACGGCCGGATGTATTTCTACGCTGATCTCAACATCCGCGAGTCGCCGACGATCGCGGCGGTTCTCGCCATCATCTTCGGGGCGGTGAACGGCCAGCCGCCATCGACCACCCTCGGAATACCGGGAGATTTCGTCAGCACATTGATGGAGAGTATTGGACTGGCCGCCCGGGAGCCGGGTCTCAACGCGATGATCACCAGGCTCAAGCGTTACGCACGCGAAGCGCAAAAACAGATTGCGTAGCTGGGCTCGCCTCGCCGCGATAGATCGGATCGGGAATAGAGCTTCGCTCTCGCGCAATTTTCGGGGATAGCTAGCTTCCGGGTCTTGACGCCGGATCAAACCACAAAGGAGCTAAGATGGCAGAAGAGACCCAGACGTTTTCAACTCACCGTCGGTGGATTCCGGCGTGGCATTTCTTCGCCCTTCCAGTGCTGGTGATCAACGTGTTTGTCGAAGCAACGCGTTTCTGGAGAGATCCGCGTCTGGTGAACGGGTGGGCAGTCCTCGTGGCGATTGCGTTGGCAACCGGAATCTTCATCTCACGGTCCATGCCCCTCCGCGCTCAGGATCGCATCATTCGTCTGGAGGAACGCATCCGCCTCGAGCGCGTTCTCCCCGGCGATATGCGCGGCCGCATTGGAAATCTGACGGCCGAGCAGTTCATCGGCCTCCGATTCGCGCCGGATGATGAAGTGCCTGAGCTGACAAAGCGTGCGCTCAATGGTGAGCTCAAGACCCGGGCTGACATCAAACGCGCTATTCGGAACTGGCGCCCGGACCACATGAGAGTGTGACCGCCATCGACCGCTGCGCCCTCACGTACAAGGTGCTCCTCGAGGTGACGTCGACGGAGCACCACCGCTGGCGCGACTGGTTCGTCGGACATCCAAAAGCGTGGGCGGTGCCATTCGCCACCGGTCGCATGGCGACGATTGGCGGAGTGGTGCTGCACATTTTCGGAGTGGAGCTGCGCTACGCGCAGCGGCTGCTGGATCAGGAGGTCACATCCTGGGAGGAATTCCGGCAGACTTCGATCGATGAAGTGTTCGACCTCGGAGATAACGCTCGCGGCCAGCTCGTGCAGTTTCTCACGACCGCGCCGGAGAAGGAGCTGGATCGTGTACTGACATTCCAGACTCTCACGGCGGGTACGGTCTCAGCGAGCAAATACAAGATCGCATCTAATATTTTCCTCCACGACATTCGGCACTGGGGTCAGATCGCGACGGTGCTCCGGCAGAAGGGCTTCGCCGATCAGTGGCCGCACGACATGCTGCTGAGCGACGTCAAGTTGTGAGAGATCGTTCGGCTTTATGCGCTAGGTGTTAGGCGCGCATTCGTCACTATTGGCATTCACATTCCGTGGCAGTCAGTTCCAGCTTTCGAGTTCTCGTCCTCGATCAGTTGAGCAGGGCGATGCCAAGAATCCGCGCGCGGGCCATGTTTGGCGGCGTTGGGCTTTATTCTGGCGAGGTATTCTTCGCGCTGATTGCGGATGACACGCTTTACTTCAAGGTCGATGACTCGACGCGCCCAGAGTTCGAAGCGCGGGGGATGGGACCATTTCGTCCCTTCGCCGACGCCGGAGGAACGATGCAATACTATCAGCTCCCGGAGGATCTCCTCGAGGATCCCGATGCCCTGCGTCCCTGGGCTGAGAAGGCTGTCGCCATCGCGCGTCAACACAAGCGCCGGCGGCCGTCACGCCGTCGCGGCTCCTGACGTACATTGCGGCTGAACTAAGACGATAGCCGGGCAAATCAATGCAGCATACTGTCAAAGTCATTGGGGTCGGCTTCGCGCTACTTGCAGTGTGTCTCGTTGCTGGACGCCTATTGGGCGGAGCTGGCCAACCTGCACTCCTGGCGCGGTCCGCATTGGTGTTCATCGCACTCTGGTTCATCGGTGCGGGCATCAACATGTGGGTCGGCGTTTCCAAAGCCGGTTACTCGGTGAAAGAGGAAATCCCATTCTTCTTCATCGTGTTTCTAATCCCCGCCGCGGTCGCGCTTATTTTCTGGTGGAGGTGGAAAACGTGAACACCCGCGACCTGGGTAATACCCTCCCCACACTGTTCGCCGAACTGATCGATGGCGCCCCGCAGTCGGAGGCGTACATGCTGAACGGCGGCGATGTCGGGCTGCTCCGGTCGCTCGACAAGTTGTCCGCGATCGCGGCCTCCGCTCTCACGCCGAATGGATCGTCGATCGCCGCACAAGTCGATCACCTGCGCTACGGCCTCTCGCTCATGAACCGGTGGAGCGCCGGCGAAAAGCCGTTCGACGACGCGGAGTGGAGCACGAGCTGGCGAAAGACGCGCGTATCCGCCGTGCAATGGAAGCAGCTCCGCGAGGCCCTTGCCGACGAAGCGCATCGCTGGCTCGAGTCCCTCAAGAAACCGCGAGAGCTCGATCAGTCAGAGTTGAACACTGTTGTCGGCAGTGTGGCGCATCTTGCCTATCACGTGGGCGCCATTCGCCAGATCGATCTGTCGGCGCGCGGTCCGTCAGCCCATGATTAGCACCGATACACATCAGCCGTCGAGTGGGTGCTGGTGTTCGAGCGACAAAGGCAACGAGGCTTGAGCTGCTTCCACGATCTCGCCTACACTCACCGGGCGCCGGAGCACGCGTTGCCATGGTCCGTCGGGCACAGCAAGCGTTGGACGCGCGAGGAGAATCGTCGCTGGTGAATTATTACGGGCGAGCAACTCTGCCAGTTCGCCGTCTGCGTCGCCACTCAGGACTGACTGATCAAGAATGACCAGGCGGACCGGACCACGATCGGTCTCGTCGGGATTAACGCGGAGCGCCGAGCTGAGCGTGCGCGTCCCTACGGCGTCGTAGCCAACTTCGCGGAGCGCTGCGCGCAGGAGAGCACGAGGCCACTGCTCCGGCATCACGAGGAGCACACGAGGTGGAGGCGACGACTCCGCGGAATGCGACTTAGCCATGCTTGACGGATGCTTGTCGACTGGAAGTTGACCAACAGAGACGGAAGCAGCAACTGATCCAGCCATAGGATCCAGTCTCTGACAAGAGCATGAAAACGATCCTCGAAGGGCCTTATGCGCCAGCTTGGAATCGTGCTATCGTACTTGGAACACGCCTAAGCGCGCTTATTTAAGGAAGAGGAAATGGCAGACGTCACGATAGAAGTCAGGAAGAACGGTCCCTACAGAATCCACGGCGATGTGACTCTGGTCGATCACGAGGGAAATCCGATTCCCATTCCCGAGGGCAA
>DATHGO010000124.1:0-18796 GCA_035317585.1 Gemmatimonadaceae bacterium
GAAGTCTTCCCGGTTTCCTTCAGGATCGCGAAGAGGGGCGACTCGCGGAGCCGTATCCTGATGTAGTACGAAATCGCGACGAGCAGAAGCGAAAGAATGAACGGGACGCGCCACCCCCAGACCTTGAACGCGTCTTCCCCAACAATAGCGCGAACGATCAGGATTACCGCGAGCGAGAGGAAAAGGCCCAGTGTCGCCGTCGTCTGGATGAAGCTGGTGTAGTATCCGCGGCGGCCGTCCGGCGCATGCTCCGCGACATACACTGCCGCGCCACCGTACTCTCCCCCGAGCGCGAGTCCCTGCAACAGGCGAAGAATCACGAGCACGATCGGAGCGGCGATACCGATGCGACCGTAGCCGGGCAAGAATCCGATGGCTGCCGTCGATCCGCCCATTATCAGAAGCGTCGCGAGGAATGCGAACTTCCTGCCGGTCAGATCGCCAATCCGCCCAAAAACGAGAGCGCCGAATGGACGCACCGCGAAGCCAACCGCGAACGTCGCCAGCGTCTTCAGAAAGCTCGCGGTCGGGTTTCCGCCGGGAAAAAATTGGGTCGCGATGATCGCGGCCAGACTCCCGAAGATATAGAAGTCGTACCACTCGATCATCGTGCCGACGGACGAAGCGGTGATCACCTTCCAGATCCCGCGAGTGTCGCCGGCTGCATGGGCGATTGCGCTGGCGGACGCGCTGGAAATCGGCGCGGCAGAATTCATGGGCGAATGTTCCTCGGAATTCTTACGTTGAATGTTTAGGGAATCCAGCCACGCCTTCGATATGAGTCCGTGGCAAACATCTCGTAGAGCCACGATCGAAATGCGCGCAACCGGTCCTCGGCGTTGCTCCCGCGGTACAGCCCGGATTCGCGAACTGCCGCCGGAACGCACACAACTTTGAAACCGACAGCTTCGAAAGTAGCACAGGCCCTTCTGCTGTGCAGTGGCGACGTAACGACTGCGAGCGTTTTCCAGCCCCTGGGGCGTGCGATTGCACGCATCCTCAGCGCTTCAGTGCGCGTCGTAGTTACCGAATCAACAAAGATCGTCGGCGTCGCTGCACCGACCAGCGCAGTCACGTTCCGGAGATCCACCGAGTCCGAGGCCACCGCTCCGCCAAAATCCTTCCGCTCCCTGGATAAGAGCACCACTGACGCGAGCCCACGCCTGGCGAGCCCGAGTCCGCTCAGCAGCCGGTCGAGCGTCTCGCTGCGCATCATCCCATCTGGAGTAAAGCCCGCGGACAAAACTGCAATCGCATCAACCCGAGCGGGAATGGAATCGCGTCTGATGAGCGGCTGCGCGAGTGGCGACACTATCGGAGTGTAGGCAATCACGATGCAGAACAGTGCGATCACACCCGCGCCTATCCAGAGTAGTGGGCGAAGACGCGTGGCCCCGAGAATCGCCCCAATGAGCGCCGCAGGCACGTAAAGCGCTAGATCGGGCCGTCGAAGGAGTTGCTGCACGCCAAGAACGTGCGCGGCCACAGCGCAGAGTGTGCCGAGAACTGCTCCGGCAAGGGCGTGACGCGCTACGGCGTTCGAATCGCTGGCTTCCTGCACTGCGCAAATTTAGCCGCGCCGACCAACGAGGCGCGACTGCGCAATCGGGCGAACTGCCTTACGGCTTCTTCGGGTGCTGGTGCGGAACCGATTGTGAGGCCGAGATGCGCTCCGCAGCCGTCTTGAGCGCCTCCTCAATGGCGACCGACTGTTCGGCGACCACTTGCCGCGCCGTCGTTACGGCTCCCGAAGCAACCTGCATCGCCGCGGCTTTGATCTCTGGGTCGGACGCGATCCTAACCGCAAGCGCCTGTACCGCCGCGGCAAGATCATCGAGCGCCTTTTGCAGCTCGGGCGACGGCTTGAACAACACCGAATCACGGGCCGGCGCCTTCGATCTGGCTACCGGTGCCTTGGTCGCCGGCTGCTGCCAACGCGCCGCTGAAGTTACGGCGAGTCCAATCAGCAAAACCATTAAAAGAGCAATGCGTTTCATCTTTAAGATCGGAAGTGAGCCCAAAGGCTCGAATGACGCGCCGTTGAGGATACCCCACGATAGCTAGAAGGGTCTCCGGGCGAAATATTCAATTCCCGCGCCACGGTGTTTTTTGGAGGTAATACAGATGCCCAAGTACGTTGAAGAGCTTCGCGAGGCCGTCGAACTGGCCACACCCGTTCTTCGGGGATTGAGCGAGGAGAGGTCGCGTCTTCGCCCCCAACCGGACAAATGGTGCCCACGAGAGGTGATTGGACACCTGATCGATTCAGCATCCAACAATCATCAGCGCTTCGTGCGGGCACAATTTCAGGACGACCTGGTTTTTTCTGGGTACGAGCAGGATGCGTGGGTGTCATTGCAACGATATCGGGACGCACCCTGGGAAGACCTGATCGTGCTGTGGCGCAGCTTCAATCTGCACATCGCGCGACTAATGGACTTCGTCCCTATAGACGAACGTGTTCGCCTTCGGCCACGCCACAATCTCGACGAACTTGCGTGGAAGCCGGTCCGTCGCGACGAGCCGGCGACGCTCGACTACTTCATGAGTGATTACGTGGCGCATCTCAAGCATCACCTCGCCCAAATCGGAATCCGACTCGACTAATTCACCCAGTCCGCTATGAAAACATTGGTCTCGTGCGGTTTGGCGTCGTGCCGGTTCGATGCCCAGACCAGCTTCTTGCCATCTGGGCTGAACATTGGGAACCCATCGAATGTGGGCGCGGTGGTCACCTGCTCCAGTTCGGATCCGTCCGGATTGATGAGAAAGAGATCGAAGTTTCCAAGCTTCGGATCGGTGTGGTGATTCGACGAAAAAATGATCTTCCTCCCATCCGCCGTCCAAGATGGACCGAAGCTCGCGGCGCCGAGATGCGTGATTTGCCGCTTGTCGCTTCCATCCGCGTTCATGATCCACAGGTCCATTTTGTTGGGTCGGACCAACCGCTGCGCGAGAAGATCCTTGTAGGTCGCCATCTCCTCCGGGGTCTGAGGGTGATAGGCGCGGTACACGATCTTCTTTCCATCGGGAGACCACCAGGGACCTCCGTCGTACCCCAATTCATGCGTCAGCTGTTTCAGGCCGGATCCGTCGACGTTCATCACGTAAATGTCGAGATCGCCGCCCCTGAGTGATGTGAACACGAGCTTTCTCCCGTCGTTCGACAGCACCCCCTCGGCGGTATACACCCCAAATCTCGTCACGCGCCGGACGTGGGAGCCATCAGTGCGCGCTGTGTAAATGTCGAAGGGATCGAGACGCCAGACGTACCCTTTGGACGGATCCGGGCGCGGCGGGCAGTCCTTCTCGAGTGCATGACTCGACGCGAACAGGATACGACGGTCACCGTTCATGAAGTAGCCGCAGGTCGTTTTGCCGAGGCCATTCGAGACCCGCAGGATGTGCGACCCGTCAGTGTTCATCACGTACTGCTGGTCGCAGGTTCTTCCATCGCGGGTGCTCTGAAAAATCAGACGCTTGCCATCGTGGCTGAAATAGGCCTCAGCGTTCTCGCCGCCGTTCGTCAGCTGACGGATATTCCGGAGATGGGTCTCCCCTGTCTCTGCCGGGACAAGGACTGGTTTGAACGCGGCTTGCGCCGGGAGTGAGCCCGCAATCACCAAGAGCGCCGAACAGATAATCCCAAACCTCAAAATCTCCTCCGTCTTCCGGGTTGATCTGCAACGCTGACACTGGTAGCTCCGCGGCGTCGTAGAGTGACGAGAGATACTAAGCGGCAACCACGCCACCGTCGAGAAATCGACTGACACGATTCCAACCTTTTTCCCGTTTCCGCGGTCTAAGGTAGGAACGCGGCGGTGGCCGGCTCCTGGAGTCTGCCCTGCAAAAATGTATTCACCCGTAGGAGCCTGATATGCCCGCTCGTCGGTCGATTGCAGTCCTCCGCGTCGCGCTTCCTTGCTCACTTCTCGCTTTTTCCTTCCCCTCCGCCATCGCGGCCCAGCAGACAACCAAGTCTCAGAATGATCCAAGACCCGTTGCGCATGCGACTCTTCGACAGGGCGAAATAACGATCGACGGCAAGCTCGACGAGGCAGCTTGGGCGACCGCCACGCCGATCACCGAATTGACCCAGTCGACTCCGGACGAGGGCAAGCCACCGAGCCAGAAGACTGAGCTACGCATTCTCTACGACGCGAGCGCGATTTATATCGGAGCCAGGATGTTCGATTCCCTCGGTGCCAAAGGCGTGCGTTCCGCGCTCGCGCGAAGGGACCAGGTGATGAACGGCGACAACAATCTCACATCCGACCGAATTGCGCTCGTTTTCGACACGTTTCGAGACAAGAACAGCCGCAATTGGTTCGAGCTGAATCCGGACGGCGTGAAGGGAGATCACCAGAACGGCGATCCCTCCTATGATCCGGTTTGGGAGGGAGCGAGCAGAATCGACTCGCTGGGATGGACAGCCGAGTTTCGAATCCCTTTCTCGCAGCTGCGTTTCTCCCGGGAAACGGACCAGGTTTGGGGCATGCAGATCTGGCGGGAAGTCAATCGTCGGGCCGAGCAGGACATGTGGGCATTCTGGCGGAGCAACGAATACGGAGGACCCGCCTACTTCGGCACGCTCGATGGCATCAAGTTGAGCTCTCAGCCGCGTCAGATGGAGCTCGTCCCATACGCCACCACTCGGAGCAAGCTCGAACGGACCCAGCCCGGCGATCCGTTTCACTCTAACACGGAGATGACTTATCGCGCCGGCGGCGACCTGAAGGTCAATCTCACCTCCAATCTCACCCTCGATGCCACGGTGAACCCCGATTTCGGGCAGGTCGAGGTCGATCCCGCGAGCGTGAACCTCTCGGTGTTCGAGACGACATTCTCGGAGAAGCGCCCGTTCTTCGTCTCTAATTCGCAGTACTTCTCGACCGGTGGTTTCAGCTGCTACTTCTGCAGCAACGTCTCGAGCCTAAGCCTTATCTACACGAGACGCATCGGCCGCTCCCCCCAACTGGCGGGACTTCTTTCGGGAAGGTCCGACTTCATGGACGCGACGGATGCGACGACGATCCTGGGTGCGGGCAAGGTGACGGGCCGTACGAGCAATGGGATCACGGTCGGCGTGATGGATGCGCTTACGAACCGGGAAAGCGCGCGCTTCCTTCCGGTCGGAAGTCTTAACGATTCCACATTGGAAATAGAGCCGCTCGCAAACTATTTCATCGGCCGGTTTCGCAAGGACTTCAGGGGTGGCGCGACCCGCGTGGGCATGATCGCGACAATGGTCAATCGCGATCTCACCAACCCGGACGAGGTCGCGCTCCTGAGATCGAATGCGCAGGCGTTCGGACCAGATCTCGAACATCATTGGGCGAACCGGGCCTACTCCCTCAACATTCAGACCGCACTCACCCACATCGGCGGCGACACGTCAGCCATCCAGCGAGCTCAATTCTCGAGCGCGCGCTACTACCAGCGGCCCGGGCGCACCGAAACGACGGACGGACTCTTTTCCACCGTTTACGACCCACTGCGGCGGAATCTGTACGGCTACGGTTTTTACGCCCGGCTGGCAAAGGAAACCGGAAACTGGCTGTGGGAAACAACGCAGAACTGGCGCAGCCCCGGGTTCGAAGCCAACGACCTGGGAGTGCTGGGCCGAGCCGACTATAAATGGATGAACGCCAACATCTTCCGCCAATGGACCACACCCGGGCCCTGGTATCGGAATCTTTACACGATTTGGGGGGCGCAGCAGCAGGTCAATTACGAAGGCGATCGGAATGACATGGACTACCATGTCTGGTGGCAGGCCACCTTCAAGAACTACATGAACATGAGCTGGTTCGTGCTCTTGCATCCGAGCACCTACGACGAGCGGCTGACGCGTGGCGGGCCGACGGTGATCCATTACGGATACAACATGCTCAACGCAAACTTCGGAACGGACTCACGGGCTCGCGTAGTCGGAAATTTTCAGGTCCAGTACATAAGGCCAGTCGACAATACGGAGGGTGGAAGGGTCGCCTATTACCCCTCGGTGACGCTGAAGCCGTCGTCGCGAGTTCTGGTAAGCCTCTCGCCATCGCTCGATATCGACAACACGGCGCAGCAGTACGTGACCGCGGTGAGCGACGCAACGGTGTCTTCCCAGTTCGCCGGGACGCGATATGTGTTCGGGCGCATCCATCAGAAGACGCTGTCCATGGACACCCGCGCCAACGTGACGTTCACTCCGAACCTGACGCTCGAGATGTTCGCGCAGCCTTTCCTGGCGAGCGGCAAGTACACGAGCTTCAAGGAGTTTGCCGAGGTGAAGTCTCGACACATGAATCTGTTCGGGCGGGACAACGGAAGTACAGTCATCACGAACAGAGACCCGCAGACGGGGACCCTCACCGGGTACACGATAGATCCCGACGGAGCGGGACCCGCGCCGCCCTTCACGTTCAGCAACCCGGATTTCAATCTGCGGGCGCTACGCGGCACAGGCGTTCTAAGGTGGGAGTATCGGCCGGGTTCGACGCTCTATTTCGTGTGGACGCAGGAGCGTGACGGCTCCGATCAGTTCGGCGATTTCAACTTCAGCCGCGACCGATCCGCGCTCTTCCGGGATCGGCCGACGAACATCTTTCAGATCAAGGGGACGTACTGGATCGGACGGTAGCCCGAGGCCTGAGCACGTTGCTGGCCGGCAAGGCCTTGGACGTCTTGGCGGTCACTTTATGGCTTCTTGCGGTCCGGCGTGAGCGACCCTTGTACACTCCGCGAACCCAGCGCGCGCGTACACCGCGCACGTCAATGTGGACGAATGGACCGCTACGGCCCGCGTAGGCATAGAGGCCGGTGCCACCTACGAGCTCGGGATAGCGTGCCTCCACTCGCTCGACTGCATCCAGGATCATCTTGACGTCCGCGAAGGTTACCTTCCCGTCGCCATTCAGGTCCGACATCTTGCCGTTCCCTTCCTGGTCGATGTAGACGTCGGCGGCGTCGCCGAACTGGTGCCGGCTATCGCGGGCGCTTCCCTCGCCGCGGACGGCAAAGTTGTGCGCCGGGGTCCTGAACCCCGAGCGAATCCGCAAACCTTCCGCGTTCACGCCGTGATCGTTGAGATCGTCGATGACCAGCTCGAGCTTGTCCAGCAGCGGCTCGCGGAGAACGACGTACTTCGGCCAGACGTCCTTCTGGTCGTGGGAGACGAAGTCCCTCAGGCGGAAATGCTCGGAGACCCGTGTGTCTTCGTTATCGGGGGTGACTTCGATGAAGCCGTCGGGATTCTTGTAGGCCTCCGATCTGACGCGGCCCTTCTCTTGTGGCCAGTAACCGAGTCGGTAGCCATTCAGCCACGCTCTCACTTTTTGCCCGAATGAGCGCATGGTAAACACGGTTTCGGCGCTGGTACTGGAGTTCGAATTAACCGAGGCGGTGGCGACCGAAGCCCCGGGAAGCGAGGCGAGCGCTATCCAGTCTTCCGGCATGACGAAACGCGCGAACACCTTTCCGCTCAGGCCGCTACCCTTCTCGCCAGCCGGGGCAAAGCCGACTTTGGCGGCCGGGGTCGGGACGGTGCTATCAGAGGAGGCGACACCGCCCGATGACGCCACCGAAGTGGGAATCGAGTCGGCGTGATTCGCCACAGCATTCGAGCCCGACCGACTGCCATGCGAGTAGAGCTGCGCGCTCGCAGGTGCCGGCGGAATGATCGCCGTAATGGTAAGGAAGGTCGTTACGGCCAGGCTGAATCTGAGGCGAGTTTCGGTCATTAAGGCTCCTCTTCGGTAGCTCGACTGACTTGGCGCCGTGTGAACGTCGCTTTAGTCTCGGGGCTTTGCGTCACCGCCTTTAGGCGGCTTTGCCGGTTATCGGAGGCGCCCAGACTGCTCATTGGGCGCAACAATGAAAGCGCCCCTACGGCTGAGCTGGGCGCGATCAATAAGATGACTGATGGACGAGAAAAGTGTAACTGTAGAGTTGTGAGTGAGCTCAGAGAGTACTTTAGATGACTATTCTAACACGATATGCGACAGTCTATTAGCCTGTCTGATCTCAATTGATTACTCGTGCACGCCTGGAGGGTCGAAGATCAATCGCGACACGTCAATCCAGTGAGCAATCCGTAGCAGGGAAACAGATGTTGTAGGATGGCACCGGTTTACTTCGCGACTACTTGTTGGCCGATCTAAGAGATGCTGCCTTCGCCAACGGTGCCTTCGCCGACGGCACCTTGGCCAACGGCGCTGTCTTCACCGACGGCGCCTTCGCCAAGGGCTCGCGGGGACCAACCTGGGTCACGTATTCGCCGGTCACGTCACTACCCTTCACAATTCCCTTGAGCGTCTGCTCACCCGCCTTCGAGCCCAGCTTCCATGTCAGAGCTGCCCTCCCCTTGGCGTCGCTTACGGCACGCGTCGGAGTAACCGTCCCAGACTTGACCGAAAAACTGACCTTCGCATCCGGCACCGGATTGCCGTAGACGTCAGTCACCAGCGCGTAGAGCCGCTTGTTCTTGGGTGCTTCGCGCGAACGCTTGTCTACCGGGACGTCGTCAAACGCCAGATTCGCCGCCGCCGCTGGGGTCGCGTGGGCTACGATCTTCACCAACTTCTTCACTCCCTCCACACTCACTGCTAGCGAGTAATCCCCAGCCGAGTGACCCATCGTCCACCGCGTCCTGGCGATGCCGAGCGAGTCGGTTGTGAGGGCCGTATCGGAGAGGCTGCCGCCGGACGGCGATAGCGTAAGTGCCGCATCTCCCACCCCGCTTCCATTTATGTCTAGAACACGAAAGACCAGTGCCTTTCGAAGTTCCGCCCCGGCGGGCGCACGCTGGTTGTCGCCTGCTGACACTACCACTGAGGCGGCCGCGCCAGCCAATGCTGTAGCACTGATGGTGACGGGCGGAATTCCAAGTCCCGGACCAACTCCGACCTGCGCTCTGAGACGCTGACTCCCGGTCTTGCTGGCAAGAGTCCAACGGGCGCTCGCCACACCGAGCGAGTCCGTCCGTGCTGAAGCGACTTCGACAGATCCGCCATCGAGCGGCGTCCAGCGAACGGGAATGTCGGGAAGGGCCCGGCCGGTGGAATCTGTGATCCGGACCGCCACCGAGTCGGAAAGCTCCTCGCCCGCCTGGCCGCTCAAACGCTCGACCAGTGACGTCACCCGCGTATTGCTCGCGACCGGATCGGCCTCGGCCACAATGGCCAGGGCACTATCAACGTTCTCGACGGTCGCGAACAGGGTCTGGCGCCCCGGATCGGCACCAAGCGTCCACGTAGCACGGGCTCGCCCGTCAGCATCCGTGAGTGCAGTCGCCGGATCGACCGATCCCTGTCCCTCCGCCAGACGAAAAGTCACCCTCTTCCCCGGGGCCGGTGCGTTGTGACGATTGATCGCCCGAACCACCAGTGACTGCGGAAGCGTCTTTCCCGCCAGCGCACGCTGATTTATTCCCGCGACAAGTGAAATTGCCGACGCCGGCGTGACCACGGAGACGCTCGTCCGATCCGAGACACCGTCGATCTTTGCACCGATCATCGTCCGTCCAGCAGACCGTCCGGTCAGCATACCGGAACTATCAAGCTGGGCAACGCTGCTATCGTCGATGTGCCAGGTCGGCTCGAGTCCAGCAATTGGATAGCCCCGCGCGTCCATGGCTCGAGCGCGAAGCTGCAGCTGAGAGCCCTCGGCAAGAATGATCGTACTGTCGCCGGCGGCTCTCCCGACGTCGACGTTTGCCACGCGCTGTTGCACGACGACGGTGGAATGCGTTACGAGCTTGCCGACGACCACGCTCACCCTCGTGCGGCCCGGCCCTCGCGCGATCACCGAGCCATCCTGCAAAATGGTCGCGATGCTCGGATCGCCCGTCGTCCACGTCGGGCGCGCCCCCACCAGAACGCTTCCATTCTGGTCCGTAACGGTTGCGGCAAAATGTACGGTATCCCCTAGAGCTGTGGCCGTGTCGATCGCCGGCCGCAGCCCAAGCCAGGCCGCGCCCATATTGCCGATCGATTGATGTGATTCGGCGTGACCGATGGCGCCGTAGGAATACAGCGCGGTGAAAATCGAAACGAGCGCGGCACCAGAAGATGCGCCAACGGCGACAAGCTTTGCCGTGTGCTTTAACCACTGCGCTCTTTTTGTTGCGGCATCCAGGATCTTGTCCATTGCTTAAAGGACTGCAATCAGCCGAGTGCCGTCACGCTCTTTTTTGCACTGACTGCCTCATTGGCGCGCCTAGCAGATCCACTCGAAACCAGTATGCTGGCCGCGGCCAAAGAAAAACCCGCCCCTACTCGGCTAAGTAGAGGCGGGATAAGCGTTTCGACCGCACGCCGGTTACGGAGCTCGCGCCCGCAAGATCGCCCGGGCAGGCGCACCTTCGTGGCCCGCTACTTTGATCGGCAACACAATCAGGTCGTAGTCCCCGGCACGCACGGCCCCGAGCGCCAACCCTTCGACGATCGGAATTCCCTTGCCGAGCAGAATCTGGTGCGTCCTCGGCGCCGGTGCGCCGAACTGTTCCGCGGAGATGTAGTCTATCCCAACCAGCTGCACTCGGGCGTCGGCAAGCAGCTGCGCCGCATCGGGTGCGATGTAGGCGAAGTCCCGATGAAATGTGGAGGATGCCATCCAGCCGCGCACCGAGCTCCGGGTACGGAAGATCACTCGCGGCGCGCCCCGCCATTCGTGCCGGTTCAACTCCGCGGCGTCGATCGATCGCACACTGTCGGGGATGTCGATCACTCGCGCCGGCCCGATCAGCGACACGAGCGAAAGCTGTTCGATGGATGCACCGTCGCGTACGAAGTGCATCGGCGCATCAATGTGGGTACCGCTGTGCGCGCCCATCGAATACGCCGACAGCGTGAAACCGTCGCCTTTGCGCATGTCCTTGAGGAACTCGAACTTCAACGGGGCGTCGCCGGCGTATATGGGCGTCGTCGCTGGATCGAGTGTCGCGGTCGCATCGATCCATCCACTCGATAGCGACACCTCGGGTGCGGCCCCGCGAGACGCCGCCTGGTGTTGTGGAGTGCACGCGGCCTCGCCCAGTACCAGTCCCGCAACGATCGTCCAGTAAGCGCAAGTCCTATTTCTTCGCATTTACCTCTCCTGTCAGAGCACTAAGCTCAGAAGCAAAGTGAATCCCAATCCCGCGACGCCGATAATCGTCTCCGCCACTGTCCATGTCTTCAGCGTCTGCGGGACGCTCATGTTGAAGAACTCCTTTATCAACCAGAACCCCGCGTCGTTAACGTGCGAGAGCATCAGCGATCCGGCCCCGGTCGCGAGCACCAGCAGCTCGGCATGTGTGCCCGGCATCGCCACCGCGATGGGTGCGACGATTCCGGCGGCGGTCGTCATGGCGACCGTCGCCGATCCGGTGGCGACGCGAATGAGCGCTGCAACGGCCCAGGCAAGGAGAAGCGGCGACGCGTGTGAGCCAATCGCCATGTCGGCGATGGCCCGTCCCACACCGCTCTGCACGAGCACCTGGTTGAAGCCGCCCCCCGCGCCGATTACCAGCAGAATCGTCGCCGTCGGGGCCAGGCAGTCGTTGCAGAATTTCATCAGTTGTACTCGCGTGAAATGTCGCGGCCGGCCCAGAGACCAGAACGAGAACAGCAGTGCGAGGAGCAGTGCCACAATCGGGTTTCCGACAAAATGGAGCGCCGAGCGTACAGGGCTCGCCGCGTCGAGCATGAGGTCGGCCGCGCTGGCGAGGAGCATCAGGATCACGGGGATCAACACCGTGAAGACGGAGATGCCGAAACCCGGCGTCTGTTGCACCGCACTCGAGCCATCGGAGCCATCGGAACTCCCTTCGAATTGCCTTGCAATCGGATTATCCGCCGGAAGCACGATGCGCGGTGCAACCCACGTGGCGAAGATCGGCCCTGCCAGCGCTGCCGTCGGGAGTCCGACCAGCAGGCCGTAAAGAATCGTCCGCCCGACATCGGCGTTATACGCGATCACGGCGAGCATGGCCGCGGGATGTGGCGGCAACATCCCGTGCACCACCGAGAGGCCGGCCACCAGCGGGATCCCGATCTTGATGAGCGACATCCCAGTGCGGCGCGCGATGGTGAACACGAGCGGAATCAGCAGAACGAAACCGACCTGGAAGAAAACAGGGATTCCGACGATAAAGGCGACGATCATTATCGCCCAGTGCACGCGGCGCTCGCCGAACAGGTCGATGAGCGTCGTCGCGATGCGTGCGGCAGCGCCCGACTCCGCCATCATCTTTCCGAGCATCGTGCCGAGTCCTACGACGACGGCGATGAAACCGAGAGTGTTCCCGACGCCGTCCTGGAACGCTTTGACGGCGGCGCCGGGAGGCATACCGGCCGCCACCCCGAGGCCAAGCGAGACGGATATCAGCGCGATGAATGGATGCAACTTGAAGGTTGCGATGAGCACGATGAGCGCGATCACCGCGACGAGCGCGAGGATGAGGAGGCGAGTGTCAGGGCTCATGCCGACGCGCGTACCATGAGAGCGGCGACGATATCCTCTGGTGACTCCCTGATGTCGCACACCCACGCCTGTTCGTCTGGCGATGGCTGCTCGAGGGTAGCGAGCTGGCTCTCCAGGAGAGATGGAGGCATGTAGTGGCCGCGGCGACTACCAAGGCGTTCAGCGAGCAAAACCCGAGGACCGTGGAGAAAGACGAACCGCAGCTCGCTCGCCGCAGCGCGAAGGATGTCCCGATATGATCTCTTGAGCGCGGAGCAAGACACCACCAGCCCGATCCCCGAGTCCTTCGCCTTCCGTATTCGCGCTGCGAGCAAGCGAAGCCATTCCGCGCGATCGTCGTCGGTGAGTGGAATTCCTGACGCCATGCGCGCCACGTTCGCGGTGGTGTGGTAATCGTCACCCTCGACGAAATCGACGCCGAGCACGCGAGCGAACGCCGCGCCGATGAGACTCTTGCCGGAGCCTGAGACCCCCATCACGACATAAAGGCCTCTGTTCAAGGTGGCTCCAGGAGCTCGGTGGTGGAGCAGTCACGCGACCGATTCTGCTTCCAAAGACTCCCACGGACGGGGTGGGATTCGAACCCACGGTACGCTATTAACGTACACACACTTTCCAGGCGTGCGCCTTAAACCACTCGGCCACCCGTCCCAACAATTTGTAAGTTACCAATTCACAACGGCTTCAAGAAGCGTAGAGCGGCCAGCATTGCCGGCAACATGGACCGGCGGGGTGACGGTGATGCCGGCCTTGCCCAATAGCAGGCAGGCAAGTTGCTCCCAGGCTAGTTATGACTTCGCCTCAAAGACTGATGGAAGCGCTACTCGAGAACCCATTGGTTTTTGAGGAACTCGTCCGCATTCGAACTGAGGTAGCCCAAAGGCTTAGGCGCTTCTGCTCTGATTTGTCGGATGACCAGTTCGGAGCGCTTGTCCACGCCGTTTCCCGGGTTCAATTCACCGAGGGATTGGACTGGCCAGAGAAAGAGGCTCGCCGAAAATTCTTCGATCGCCATTTCCCTACAGAGTAGTAGTTCGAAGAGAAAACCCGGGACAACTCGGAATTGCGGACAACTCCGAATTGAGGACAACTCGGCTCCGCGCGCAGTTCGTAGTGATACTAAACGGACAGGGAGAGATTCGAACTCTCGATACCGGGTTCACCGGTATGCCGGTTTTCGAGACCGGTGCCTTCAACCACTCGGCCACCTGTCCTGCAGCCTCGCAAATTATCGGGCGGCCGAACCTTCTACAACTCTCTGGCGTCTGAAAAAATCCTCGAGGAGCGACGCGCATTCCGCGGCGAGGACGCCGGCTCTCACTTCCGGCCTGTGATTGAGGCGCGGATGCCGAAGCAGGTCACCTACCGATCCGGCCATTCCCGCTTTGTCGTCCCACGCTCCGAACACGACGCGTTTGAGACGCGACAACACGATCGCGCCCGCGCACATCGCGCACGGCTCGAGTGTCACATACAGTGTGCAGTCGTCGAGTCTCCAGCGGTCGAGTTTAGCCGACGCCTCGCGTATGGCGAGCAGCTCGGCGTGAGCGGTCGGGTCCTGGTCGCGGATGGTTCGATTGCTCGCCGCCGCGATTATCGATCCGTCGCGAACGACAACCGCGCCAATCGGGACCTCGTTCCGTTTTACCGCCTCGCTGGCGAGATCGAGCGCATTCCGGATGTACTGTTCATCCGCTGCCTGAAAGTCCGCTCCCAGCGTTGCCTTCGTGAGATCGCTATCTGCCTGCAAGCGCGGGCTCTTTCGCTTTCCGGAATGTGAGCTCTCCCTTCGGATCGCGATCGACCACGATGTGATCTCCTTCGCTGAACTTGCCCTCGAGAACCGCAAGCGCGAGCGGGTTTTGCAGCAGGCGCTGAATCGCGCGCTTCAGCGGACGGGCTCCGAACGCCGGATCGTAGCCCTCGGTCGCCAGAATCTCCCGCGCCGCCGGCGTCAGCTCGAACGTGAGCTTTCTATCCGCGAGGAGCTTTTCGAGCTTCGTGAGCTGCAGATCGATGATGTGCTCGATCTCCGCTTTACCGAGCGGGCGGAAGATGATGATGTCATCGACGCGGTTGAGGAACTCGGGGCGGAAATGCTGCCGGAGCGCGTTCGTGACCTGTGCTTCGACCACGGCGCGGTCGTCGCCGGTGTGCTCGAGGATGTACGTGCTACCGATGTTCGACGTCATGATGATGACGGTGTTCCGGAAATCGACGGTGCGGCCCTGCGAATCGGTGAGGCGACCGTCGTCGAGAATTTGGAGAAGAATGTTGAAAACGTCCGGATGCGCCTTCTCGATCTCGTCGAACAGAACGACAGAGTACGGGCGCCGGCGAATCGCTTCAGTCAGTTGGCCCCCCTCTTCGAACCCGACGTACCCCGGAGGCGCGCCGATCAGCCGCGCAACGGCATGCTTCTCCATGTACTCCGACATGTCGATGCGAACCATCGCCTGCTCGTTATCGAACAGAAACTCCGCCAATGCACGCGCGGTTTCCGTCTTCCCGACGCCGGTGGGTCCGAGGAAAATGAACGAGCCAATCGGGCGATTGGGATCCTGTAGTCCGGCGCGCGAGCGTCGGACGGCGTTGGCAACAGCACCAACTGCCTCATCCTGTCCGATGACCCGCCGTGCGAGCTCGGCTTCCAGTTTCGTCAAGCGCTCGCGCTCGCCCTCCATCATCCTCGAGACCGGGATTCCAGTCCACCGGGAGACGATGTCCGCGACATCCTCGGCGGTGACTTCTTCCTTGAGGAAACGAGCGCCACCAGCCTGCTTGCTAGCGAGCTTCTGCTCGGCCTCGCGCATCTGCCGCTCGAGCTGGGGAATCTGGCCATAGGTGATCTCCGCCGCTTTCTGTAGATCGCCGGCTCGAGTCGCCCGCTCCGCCTCGATACGCGCCTGCTCGAGCTGCTGGCTGATTTTGCCGACGGCGCCGAGGGTTTCCTTCTCCTGCTGCCACTGGGCCTTCATGCCGGCGGACTTCTCTCGCAGCTCCGCCAGCTCCCGTTCCAGTGCCTTGAGCCGGTCGCGCGACTCTTTGTCCTTCTCCTTCTGCAGCGCCTGCCGCTCGATTTCCAGCTGCGTAATGCGGCGCTCGACTTCGTCGATCTCCTGGGGCATTGAATCGATCTCGATGCGCATCCGTGATGCAGCTTCGTCGATGAGATCGATAGCCTTGTCGGGAAGGAAGCGATCGCCGATGTAGCGATTGGACAGCGTCGCGGCGGCGACAATGGCGCCGTCGGTAATGCGAACGCCGTGGTGCGACTCGTACCTCTCTTTCAGGCCACGCAGAATTGCGATCGTACTCTCGACCGAGGGCTCACCAACGTAAACCGGCTGGAAGCGGCGCTCGAGAGCCGCATCCTTCTCGATGTTCTTCCGATACTCATCGAGAGTAGTTGCTCCCACCACGCGAAGCTCACCGCGGGCGAGCATCGGCTTGAGCATGTTGCCGGCGTCCATCGAGCCTTCGGCTTTGCCGGCACCCACCAAGGTGTGCATTTCATCGATGAACATGATGAACTGCCCTTCCCCTTCTGTGACCTCTTTCAAAACGGCCTTCAGCCGCTCTTCGAACTCGCCACGAAATTTTGCCCCAGCGATCAGCGCACCCAGGTCGAGTGAGAGGAATCTCTTGTTCTTCAGACTCTCGGGGACATCGCCGTTTACGATGCGCTGAGCGAGACCTTCCGCAATCGCGGTCTTGCCGACTCCCGGCTCGCCGATCAGCACAGGATTGTTTTTGGTGCGGCGCGAGAGTACCTGAATGACGCGACGGATTTCTTCGTCGCGGCCGATTACCGGATCGAGCTTTCCTTTGCGTGCCGCGTCGGTCAGGTCGCGCGTGTAGCGCTGAAGCGCCTGGTACTGGTTCTCCGGAGTCTGGTCTGTGACACGGTGCGAGCCGCGCACCGTCTGCAGCGCCTCCATGAGCGCGTCGTGCGTGGCGCCGACGCCGTTGAGAAGATTCCGGCTCTCGGCTCCCTTTACGTCGGAAAGGCCGAGAAGGAAATGCTCGGTAGACACGAACTCGTCGCCGAGGCCTTTTGCATCCGCTTCGGCCTTATCGAATACTTGATTGAGCTCGCGGGAAAGCGTCGGCTGCGCATTCGACTGCTTCGGGTATCGCGCCATCTCGCGGCCAACGGCTTCCCGCAACTGGGCGACGCTAACGCCGAGTTTCTGGAGGATCGGGACAACGATACCCTCGTCCTGAGAGAGGAGCGCCAGCAGAAGATGCAGGTCATAGACAAGCGGATTCCCGGCTCGTCGCGCGAGGTCGACTGCTTCGTTGAGTGCTTCGGTTGCTTTTACTGTGAGTCGGTCTGGATTGATCATTGTCTGCCCGGTTGGTGAACGCCGCGACGCGTCAATGGGTGCAATGCGGGTGCCGCATAAAACCCGCCATCCTGGCACACGGAAGGTACAAAAAGAAAAGAGACGCGCCCGGCTTCTGCCAGGCGCGTCTCCAAAAAGTCAGATAGCCTACTTTCTGACGATCATCTTCTTGACGAGCATCTTGCCATCAACCTCTAGTCGAAAGAGGTAGATCCCCGATGCCACGTCACCTCCAGTCTGCGTGTACTTGCCGTCCCAGTACGCCTCGTATTGGCCGCACGTCAACAGCAGATTTTCCAGCGGATCTCCGCCGGCGACATTCCCCACACCGCCCTGCAAAACCGGCACAGCAACCTGCTGCGCCAAAAGGTTGTAAATCCGCAGACTTACGCGGTGTTGACGTCCGGAGTCCGTGCATCCTTGTGCATCTCCGATGACGAACGGAATCCGTGTGTCCTGATTGACTGGGTTCGGATAGTTCTGCCCCAGCTGCAACCCGGCGCCCTGTCCTCCGCCGGTCTGGGTTGAAATCCCCTGTGCCGCCGAACGACCTGGCATGAACGCGCCGAGCACGAGCACCACCAACAGCGCCCGCCACAGGTGCTTCATGTTGTCTCCAAATGCTGACGAAAGAGGGTCTCTAGACTCTGGCTCCTACCAAGGTGGACATTTGTTCTTCTGCCGCGAACTTAAGAATGAGCTCGAGGGGTGTCAAGCAGAATTCCTGCTGTTTCCCGCAGAATCCGGCCTTCCCCCCGCCTTTCCGTAACGCCGTTTCGATCACAGTACTCCAGAAACGGTATGAGATACTTTCTCGAGAACCCGAGCACATCTCGAAGCTGGGCAGGCACATAGACCTGTCCCGGCACCAGCTTCGCCGTAAGCCGCCCGATCATTGATTCGAGCGTGCCCCGATCATAATAGCGATCCGTCTCCACCTGGACGATTCGCCCCTGCCGCTCCAGAAACCGAAGCAATGCGGGGACGGAGCTACCGTACCGGGACACAAGCTCTCCCACGCTCGGCGGCTCCTGGTTCGCAGCGCAAATATCATGCGCCAGGTGGTCACTCACTTGTATGTCCCGCTCACTCGGAGATGGCGTCCAACCGGTTTTGCGTACCAGCGGTCCACGCGACTCAATCTCCCCGATTCGCTCCATCTCGCGGATCGAGATGTCGGCCAATTCCTCATCAACATGAAGCCCCTCCCTCAGTGTCCGGGCAGGGACGCCGAGGGCCAGTGGAGATTTGATCTCGTATTCCGCGATGATTCGTCTTACGCTTGCCATTACTTCTTCGACAGCATCGGACATAAAAAGGTTGTGCGGTCCCCTGTGCGCTCCGCTCTGGCGGATGAGGCTTTCCACCTCAGCCGGGGAGCAACCGGCCCTGACCACGAGGTCCGATACTCGAACACCGCGCACAGCTTCGGCGTCCAGCACATACTCCAGTCGCGCGCCGCTGTTTGCGCTCAGCGTGTCCAGCTTATTACCCCAGTGCCGCGGCAACGGCCGCCGCCGCGCGTACGGATCGATCACGACACCTCCCCCAATCGTGCGGAGTGGGGCAGGCAGCCGGATGACAAACCGGTCGCCGCCGCGAAGAACGAGAGGCGCATCGGTCGTAACACGCATCAGTGCCGCGCCATTGGAACGGCTCTCACCGGCAACGGACACCAGTCGGGCGCCGACTTCAGAGGCGCCGGCGTGGAGCCGCAGTCGAGTACGTGGCGTCAGGTTTGCCGCCATTCCAGCCTCGAGCGTGACCACAGCCTCGAAGAGTGAAGTCGTCTGCCAATTATCGTCGCGAACGAGAACGGAACCGCGTGACACATCGCTGACATCGAGCCCAGTGAGCGCGATAGCCGCCCGACCTCCTGCTCGAGCAACGTCCGCGGATTTTCCGTGCTGCTCGATTCTTCTCACTCTTGCAGTCTTGCCGGATGGCAGAACGAGGACGCTCGAGTCAACAGGCAGCTCCCCGCTCCACACCGT
>DATHGO010000125.1:0-7901 GCA_035317585.1 Gemmatimonadaceae bacterium
AAGACCATTCAGAAGGTGATCGTGGCCGAGACGACGGCGCTGGCCGGGTCCACCACGGAATCGCTTCGGAACATCGAGCTCGTGAAGAGCCTCGGTCTCGCGGATCAGGAAGTGGTGCGGCTCAACGCGACGACGGAGAAGATCCTCAAGCTCGAGCTGAAGAAGGTGAAGTACATCCGGAGCCTGAGCTTCATTCAGGGCACGTCGGTCAACCTGCTGCGCACCTGCATCCTGTTCATGATGCTCTATCTGATCTTCACCCAGAAGATCACGGTCGGCCAGTTCTTCTCGCTCCTGTTCTATTCGTTCTTCATCTTCGGGCCGATGCAGGAGCTGGGCAACATCATCAATGTTTACCGCGAGACCGAGGTGTCACTCGGCAACTTCAGAAAGATTCTGGAGACGCCCAAGGATCCAAAGCCGGTGTCTCCCGTTCCGGTGACGGACACACGGAGGCTGGAATTCGCGAACGTCGGCTTCATGCACCAAAGCGCGAACACTCCCGCGCTCACCGACATTTCGTTCGAAGTGAACCGCGGCGAGACGATTGCATTCGTAGGGCCGTCCGGCGCCGGAAAAACGACGTTGGTGAAACTGCTGGTCGGTCTCTATCAGCCCAAGCAGGGGCATATCCTGTACAACGGAGTAGATAGCACCGCGATCGATCTCGACCGCCTTCGCGAGCGCATAGGCCTCGTCACACAGGACGCGCAGCTCTTCTCCGGAACGATCCGCGAGAACCTCAAATTCGTGAACCCTCACGCGACCGACGAGGAGTGTCTCGACGTACTGCACAAGGCAGCGGCGAACGCTCTTCTGGCGCGAGCTGACAAAGGCCTCGATACACTGATTGGCGAGGGCGGCGTCAAAGTGTCAGGTGGAGAAAAGCAGCGGCTCTCGATCGCGCGCGCACTGCTCCGTAATCCCCACCTGCTGGTTTTCGACGAAGCGACATCATCGCTGGACTCGCTCACCGAGGAGGAGATCAGCCGCACGATGCGCGAGGTTGCCACCTCGCGCGAGGTGATCACTATCCTCATCGCGCACCGGCTGTCCACGGTGATGCACGCCGACCGCATCTACGTCCTCGAGCGCGGCAAGATAGTCGAGGTCGGTCAACACGAGGATCTGCTGGAAAGAACCGGCCTCTACTACGCGATGTGGCGCCAGCAGGTTGGTGAGCGGCGCGCGACTCCGCAGCTACCCTCGGCCCGACCCGCACTGCTCACGTCGGCCTGACGCGATACTCTCCACCATTGACCCTACCCCTCATGGCAGACGACGACTCCGGCAAACTGAAAAAGGGAAACTTCATGCAGGCGCAGGAATCAATTCGCACGGAGGCCGAGCGTCTGATGGCGCGGCGGGATCTTCCGCCTGAAGTGAAGGCCGGCCTCGACCGCATCATTGCCCTCACCCGCGGCAAGTTCGACCTCGGCGGCGACATCGAGTAACCGCAACCCTCGCCGAATCACCGCTGAGGGCACGTAGGCGAGCCTAAGTCGTAGTTTCCGGGGCTCCGGGGTTTCCAACCCCGGAGCCCCGAGTGGCATCTTATCCTCGGCTGAAATGAAGACGAGCGCGGTGGTATCGGACACTATCGGACCTATCCCGTCCACGATTGGTGAAGAGAAGGCTGCAGCGCTGGACTCCATTCGGCGCGCGCAGTCGGGAGACGTCGACGCCTTCGAGCAGCTCTATCGTGAGCACGCGGGACGGATCTACGCGCTGTGTCTGCGGCTCAAGGCTGGAGACAGCTCCGACGCAACCGAGCTGATGCAGGACGTCTTTGTTCGAGCGTGGAGGAGGCTCTCGACATTTCGAAGAGACTGCGCGTTCTCATCATGGCTTCATCGCCTGGCCGTCAATACGATGCTCGAGAACGCGAGGAGCGACAGCAGGCGAACGGCGAGAGTGCTGCCGATGGACGATACGTCGCGTCTGGCGGGCGCGGCACGGTCGAGTGGCATTGACTTGAAGATGGACTTGGAGGACGCAATCGCCTCCCTGCCGAAGGGAGCGAGGCTCGCGTTCGTGTTGCACGACATCGAGGGATATCAGCACCAGGAGATCGCGGAACAACTGAGCGTCTCCGTTGGAACGATCAAGGCGCAGCTGCACCGTGCGCGCAGGCTTTTGAGAGAGAGGTTGGAGAGATGACACACGAAGTCATCAGACATCTACTGGACGATTACGTCACCGGCGAGCTGACGGAAGACGCGCGTGGCCCAGTGGCTGATCATATCGCCGCGTGCGCGATCTGCGACGCGGAAGTCGAGAGTCTGAAAGCAATCCTCGCGCGAGCGGCGGATCTACCCAGATCCGTTGATCCGCCGCCTGAGGCGTGGCTGAACATCCGCGCTGCGATCGAGCGTGATAAGGAGGCGGTCGCCGCAAACCGCGGAACCTCAGAGAAGTTTTGGCGACGGCCGTACATGCTGGCGGCCGCGGTGGTTCTGGCTGCTGTACTGTCCTCCGGTGGGACCGCGCTCTACCTCAATTCGCGCGCGGATTCTTCGCGCGTTACCGCGAGCAATACCGGGAGCGGAGCTACGCCAGCCACGTTCGTCGCCTTCACGATCGAAGAGAACACCTATCTGCGGAATGTCGCCGTCCTGCAGGATCTCCTGGATCAGCAGGAAGCGTCGCTGGCCCCGGAAACCGTTGCGCAGCTCAAGGCGAGCCTCCGCACCATAGACGAAGCGATTCTCGAAGCGCGAAGCGCGCTCGCGCGCGACCCGGCGAACAAGATGCTGATCGAGATGCTGTCGGGAACCTATCGACAGAAGATGGATCTGATGCGCCGGACGGCGGAGATGACGCGTGGGAGCTGAGCTTCGCGTAGGAAACGATCGCGGCCGAGGGTGGGCCACGTTGAGCCGTGCCTGTATCATGGGAGCTGCCGCGATCGTGTTCGCGTCGTCGCCGGTCATCGCCCAGAAAAAGGTCGAGCGCAAGATTCCGCTCGGGATGGAAGGCGCGCTTCGGATCGTCAACATGGTCGGCAGCGTGGTAGTCCACGGCTGGGACAAGGACACCGTTCTGGTCCGTGGCACACTCGGCGCCGGCGACAATTTTTTCATGGGCGGCGGCTACACTGGTGCAAAGATGTTCGTGGAATCGGTGAACGATCGCGACCCCAAGCCCGCGCGACTCGAGGTCTGGGTGCCGGCACGAGTTCGGCTGTGGGTAAAAACGGCCACTGCAAATATCGATGTCAGCGGGGTCAATGGCGGGCTCGATCTATACGTCGTGAGCGGAACGATCGACGTTACCGGGGATCCGCACGAGCTGAATGCCGAGGCGATCGACGGCGATATCCACATCACCGGCTCACCGCCTTGGGTCAGGGCCAAGAGCGCGTCCGGAACGATCGTCTTCCAGGGTGCTAGCTCCGATGCCGCGTTTTCCACCGTGAGCGGAGCGGTGAAAGTCGGGGGTGGAGTCTTTGAGCGCACCAAGGTCGAAACCGTAACCGGAAACATCAACTTCTCGGGCCGGCTGGACAGGAGCGGGGCGTTCGATTTCGATACTCACAGTGGAACCATCGATATAGCGATTCCGGACAAGACGGCCGCGTCATTCTCCGTCGTTACCATCGCGGGAAGCATCACCAACAACGTCTCCAGGAACAGTCCGATACCCGGCCGGTTTGGTCGCGGAGCGGAGCTGACGATGGATGCGAGCGGCGGTGGGGCAAAGGTCTCCGTGCGGACGTTCAAGGGACCGGTCATTCTGCGGAGAACGAAATAGCGGAGCCGTTAAACCCTGAGGACACGAGCGGCATCGTAGAAGCGCTGACGAGTTCGAAGCGCTCAACAAACTTCGGACGCCGGCAAAACTTCTTCAGGAGATTCCCATGAAACGCACGCTGCTTCGCTCCTTTGCGCTCGTTGCCGCGCTAACGCTCACCGCTTTCAGCACGGCGCTGGCCGGACCACCGTGGATTGCGATCGAGTACCCCGCCAATCCATTTGACCGCACCTCGCGGGATGCCTTTCTGACCGTGCGTACCTACCATCACGGCGACCTGATGGCGAAGACGGTAACGGGAACGGCCGAGGGAGTGGTGAATGGAAAGCGACAGAGCATGACGCTCGACATCCGTCCCGGATCCCAGGCGGGGATGTACGTGGTGCGCTGGCAGCGTCCGGCCGTCGGCAGATGGGTGCTTGTCATCAACAGTGGAATGCAGGGCATAACTGATGCGACGGCCGTGGTCGATATCAGTCCGACTGGAACTGTCGCAAGCGTCACTGTCCCAACACGCGCAATCGGAAATGGATGGATCTCGCCGCGGCCGGTCGCGGCAGCGGAGATCGATGGATTGCTCCAGGGTCGAGCGTTGGCTAGCGTCGGTACGCAGTACAACGCGAATCGCTAAGCGCTTGAAAACAGGAAGGCCTGACGATTCCGTCAGGCCTTCTGCTTCTGCCCTCTCGCTGCTGCCCTTTCGCTACTGCCCTCTGAGGTTGTTGAGATTCCGCTGAAGCTCCGCTGTTCTCTTCCCGGAGTAATCAGCCAGGCAGCGAGCGCGCGCTTTCGCCCACAGCTTTCCATTCTCGCTGGGGGTCTGTCCAGTGCAATCATTGTCGCGCTGGTTGATCCACTCCCGCTGGGACTGCTGGAACCGATCCTGGAGATCGGACCCACCTGATTTCCCGGCCTGGGCTATCAGCTCCTGGTAGGTCCTGTTCAGATCCGCGTCATTCGAGGCTATCGAGCGATTCAGGCAGGAGCGCTGATTGACCGCTGTCGGCGAGTCGCATGGATCGCGAGTGGGCCTCTGCGAGGCGGCCGCGGGCGAGAGATCGGTTGAAACGGTAGTCGGTGCCGGCGCGTCGTTGGCCTTTGTCGGAACCGGTATTCTCGGTCCCGACGTCAACACCTCGCTTCCGTTTGGAGCTGGACGCGGGGCGACTTTGGTATCCGCCGGTCGATTCTGAGCCGCTTCCCCGGTAGCGGGAACGGTCCCGCCGCTTGTTCTCACGGTG
This sequence comes from Gemmatimonadaceae bacterium, assembly GCA_035317585.1. GTDB lineage: Bacteria > Gemmatimonadota > Gemmatimonadetes > Gemmatimonadales > Gemmatimonadaceae > UBA4720. Next base: position 4,995 of record DATHGO010000125.1, read on the forward strand.
TTGAGGCTATTGTCCAGCGCCGATGCCGCGGCTGTGTTCCTGTTCGCCTCGGCGAGATCGTGCATCAGCATCGTATCCTGCCCGATGCTGGCGACCTCATTCGCCTTAGTCTCCTTGCGGCAGCCGAGACCGCCCGCCAACATGGCGAGGCAAATTGCAGCTAACAGACGGGATTTCGCTTTCATAATGTTCGCCAAGAGGGAAAACCATCATCTATTCGGGCAGACAGCATGCCACGCGCGAGGCGGATTTGCCACGAAACAGATGCAGTTGACCCGTCACCAATGCAGATTTCCAGGTCAGTTACACGCGATGCCAAGGATGGAAGATGGACAGAGAACTGCCGGAGCTCAACACCGTGATCAGAACATTCGCCAATGAAGGCGAGGCGCACGTAGCACAGGCGGTGCTCGACGCCAACGGGATCGACTCCAACCTCATTCGCGACGACGCCGGCGGGATGATGCCGTGGCTCCAATGGCTTCATCCGATTCGCCTGGTAGTGCGGGAAGCGGACAGCATCGAGGCCGTTGAGCTCCTGGATACGCCACCCGGACCCTCACTCAGTCCGTAACTCGAGCTACGCGGCCACGCGGCAGGAACATTAGCTTACGCGCCATGCTTTCATACTTTCTTCCCGGAAACAAGCTGCGCAGGCGCCAGCTGTTCACCTCCGGGCTCAACCTCCTGGCGCTTGCCGGCGGCCTCGTTCCACTCCAGGCCCAAACAAGCTCACGACCGGCCGACGCTGTCTATCTCGCCAGGGCAAAACGGATTCTCAGCCAGACGCCGCTCATCGATGGGCACAATGATCTGCCCTGGCGAATTCGGGAAGATTCAATAGCGCGCGGAAATGTCGATGCCTACGATCTCCGCAGGCGCACTCCCGGCCATACGGATCTCGACCGACTCAGGAAAGGCATGATCGGGGCGCAGTTCTGGTCTGTTTACACGCCAGGTGAGTATCGCGACTCCGGATACGCGAGGGTGCAGCTCGAGCAGATCGAAATCGCGCGCAGATTCATCGCGAAATACCCGGACCGCCTCGCGCTCGCCCTCAGCGCCAACGACATCCGACGCGACTTCAAGCAGGGCAAGATCGGCTCCCTGCTCGGACTGGAGGGTGGTCACGCTATCGAGAACTCGCTCGGCGTGTTGCGCGCGTACTACGACCTCGGCGTCCGCTATATGACGCTAACGCACAATGTGACGCTCGACTGGGCCGATGCGGCTCTCGACTCCGCCAGGCACAATGGGCTTACTCCGTTCGGCGACAGCGTCGTGCGCGAGATGAACAGGCTCGGCATGCTGGTGGATCTGTCACACGTCTCGGCCGGAACGATGAGTGCGGCGCTAAACGTGAGCCAGGCGCCCGTGATATTCTCGCATTCGGGAGCACGCGCGCTCGTCGATGTCCCGCGCAACGTACCGGACTCGATTCTTCGGCGGGTGACCGCGAACGGGGGAATCGTGATGGTCCCGTTCGTCACCGGATTCGTTTCGCCCGCCGTACTGCTTTACGATCAGTCCACTCGTCCGATGATGAAAGATCTGCAGGCGAAGTACGGCAACGATACCGCCGGGATCACGCGAGAGATAAAACAGTGGCGGGCGGCGCATCCCGAGCCGCGTGCAACTCTATCGCAGGTGGCCGATCAGATCGAGTACGTGCGCAAAGTCGCGGGCGTCGATCACGTCGGCATTGGGAGCGACTTCGACGGAATAACCGAGGTGGTGGAGGGGCTCGAGGACGTGTCCAAGTTTCCGGCGCTGTTCGCGGAGCTGGCTCGACGCGGCTGGTCCGATAGCGATCTACGGAAGCTCGCCGGGGAGAATTTCTTAAGGGTATTCGCGCAGGCTGAAGGTGTTTCCAAACGGATGCAAAGAGAGAATCCATTTTAACTTGCAGCTGAAGACTACCTGCCAAGGGCTATGAGAGGGCGTAGTTGATGGCCTCGGGCTACTTCATTTTCGCGTGAACGCGAGATGGGCTCAAGGATTATGCGCCCGTAGCCATCAACTGTGCTTCTGACAGCCCCTGGCAGGTAGTCTTCAGTTTGTTTTATCTGTCCGCGTGCGCCGCTACCCCGCCCGATCTGAGAAAATCCGCAAATTCGTGGGGCAGTTCACTTTCACGAATTGCGCGCGCGGCTTCGTCCGTGTCGTACGCCACGCGAACGAACTCGACTCGCAACTCCGATCCCTCGGTCGTCAGCAGCACGTAGCCCGCACGCGGATCTCCGTCCTTGGGCCGGCCAACGCTCCCCGCGTTGACGAACTGGACTCCCTCGACCACCCGATGCCACGGCTTATGAGTATGGCCGAAGCAAATCACATCCTGGGGTCGTGAACCGAGATCCTTCGCCATCTTCTCGAGAAATGCATCCGATCTGTCTTCGGTGACATAGACCGTGTTCAGCGTCTGATTGCCGTGCACGAGAGTGATAGTCGGGCCTGACACGTGGCCGCCGAACGGTCGAATATCCAGGCGAAAGGGAAGGGTCCCCAGATACTTCTTCGTCTCCGGCGTGACGTGCGACCGGGTCCATTCGAACGAGATGTGCGAGAGCTCCTCGTCGTGCGGGGTATCGGCTCGGCATCCGCAGTGTTTGTAGTCGGTCGCAACGGTCGAATCGTAATTACCGGAAATGCCGGGAATCGCCCGCTCGCGGATGAGAGCTACAACCTCATTCGGCCACGGTGCGTAGCCGGTGAGATCACCGAGATGGTAGATCGCATCCACGTTCGCTCGGTCATGGATGTCGCCGAGGACGGCCCGTAGCGCGGGAAGATTTGCGTGGATGTCGGAGATCAGCGCGAATCGCTTCATCAGACGCAGTCTTCACCGCAGCAGTCAGGGCCGCAAGCGTCGGGGCCACAGCATTCGGCGACTGGCTTCGTCGCGCG
>DATHGO010000126.1:0-3039 GCA_035317585.1 Gemmatimonadaceae bacterium
ATCGATCGCATTCTTCGCTAGAGATTCGAGCGCCCACTCGAGCAACACCGCATCACCCTGGACGACGAGGTCGCCCTGGTGCGAGGACGAGACAGTAACCCGCTGGGCGAGGGTAGGAACGCGCGCCCTGAAATAGGCGGCCACTCGGTCGACGAGCGCGCCGAGGTCGACCGCCTCCTGCCGGGGAGGCCGGCCGATGCGCTCGAATCTGTGCGCGACGCGCTTCAGTCGCTCCAGATCCGCCTCCATGTGATCGATCGCCGCTACCGTTGTCGCTTCCGGCTCGGTCTCGCGCAGGAGCTCGATCCAGCCGCTGATGCTCGACAGAGGTGTGCCGAGCTGGTGCGCCGATTCGCGCGCCATGCCCGCCCAAATCTGCTCGCGATCGGCGCGGCCGCGCGTGCGCAGCGCATACGCGCCGGCGAGAAGCACCACCCCAATCAGGATAGACTGCAGCACGGGGATTAGAATCAAGCCTCGAACAAGCGCTGTGTTTCCGAAATGAACCGTGCCCACTCCGCGCTCGACCATTGGTACATTCTGCCGATCGAGTTCCGTTATGTAGTTGCGCAGCTCCTTCGAGCCCATGGCCGCCGTGAACGGAATGTTAGCCGTGTCCGTGGGGTTCCCTTGCTCGTCCGTGAGAATCATTGGAACTCCCGACTCTCGAATATGGCGAGAGAGATCGAGGAGCGCGGCGGTTGCAGCGTCAGGATTGGGATCACTGAGCCCGTTGTACACGCGCGCGTACATGAGGCCGACGCGAGATGCTTCCTGCCTCAGCTCTCTCACGACGCCGCGCGTGTAGATGACGTACCACACGAGCAGGGCGAGCACGCCGATGGTGACGAGCGTTACCGGAGCGAGCCGGCGCATGCTCAGACCAGGCGCTCGGCGCCGAGATAGGTGCTGAGCGCAGCGGGGACGCGCACGCTGCCATCCTCCTGCTGATGATGCTCCAGAATCGATGCAATGACGCGAGGGAACGCGAGGCCGGAACCGTTTAACGTGTGCACGAACCGGGGCTTGCCGCCATCGGAGGGCTTGTAGCGGATGTTGGCGCGCCGCGCCTGAAAGTCGGTGAAGTTGCTGCAGGACGACACCTCGAGCCACTTCCCGACTCCGGGAGCGAACGTCTCGAGGTCGTAGGTATGGGCGCTGGCGAATCCCGTGTCTCCGGACGCGAGACGAACGACGCGGTACGGAAGCTCGAGCAGCTTCAGAATCTTCTCAGCGTGGCCGGTGAGAAGCTCGAGCTGCTCGCTGGAGCTCTCGGGCGTGACGTAGCGCACGAGCTCCACCTTGTCGAACTCGTGCACGCGAAGGAGCCCGCGGGTGTCCTTCCCCGCAGCTCCCGCCTCGCGTCTGAAGCAGGGAGAGTAGGCCGTAAAGGATTTTGGCAACTCCGACTCCGGCAGAATCTCGTCGCGATAGAGATTCGTGAGCGGCACTTCGGCGGTGGGAATCAGGAACGCGTCCTCGTCCTTCAACGCGTACATGTCTTCCTCGAACTTGGGAAGCTGCGCGGTTCCGATCATGCTCGCGCGATTGACGACGGCTGGAACCCAGGTCTCCTCGTAGCCGTGCTCCACAGTGTGAACGTCGAGCATGAGATTCATGAGCGAGCGCACGAGACGCGCTCCCATCCCGCGAAACACGATGAAGCCCGAGCCACTGATCTTGGCCCCACGCTCAAAGTCGATGATCCTGAGCCTGGTTCCGATTTCCCAGTGGGGCTGAACACGCGCCCCTTCGCGCGGAGTGCCCCAGCTCCTGACAGTGGCGTTATTCTCTTCTCCGCCAGCCGGAACCTGGTCGAGGGTAACGTTCGGAAGTTCGAGCAGAATCGCCGACAGCTCGCCCTCTGTCTCAGCCAGCTCGCGATCGAGCTGCGCGATCTCGTCTCCCAGCGCGCGTGACTGCTGCTGGAGATCCTCAGCTGATTCGCCGGCGCGCTTTCGCTGACCTACCTGCTGACTGACCGCATTGCGGGCGGCCTTTCGCTCTTCAACGGCCTGGATGGTATCGCGTCGCGCTTTGTCGAGGGTGACCGCACGCTCGATGGTCGGCGACAGAGCATCGAGCGCTCCACGCCGGCGCATGCCAGTGCGAAGTGCGTCGATGTGCTCGCGCACCATCCTGAGGTCGTACACTAATCAGCTCGTGGGAATTCCAGTTACGAATGAACGGAACCCGCAATTGGGATCGAGCCCCAACCGGAGAAAGAGAGTTCTCGACGCGAGATCGATACTGTCCACCGCGATCTTCGCGTAAATGTTCGGACTGATCGCAAGCTGGCACAGATCGCCGGAGGTGTTGTGGGCCGATTGCACCACTACTACCTCTCCCGGCGCCATGACGAGCGATGAATCCGACTCGTAGCCGGTCTTCGGAGCGTCGGTCACGGAGTCAAAAACGCCGGCCACTTTGATCAAGCCAACCGGACGCGAGCCGCGAGGTGAGATCACGACTAGCTTGACCGGATAGATGATGGCGTTGCCGGCCGCGTCGATGTCCAGCGCAACATCGAAGAACGGGAGGCCGTCAACACCGAAGCCGTCAACACGGACCGGCTGCCGGGCAAGGATAGCAATGCCGCTCGGATACGTTGGAGGCGTACCAGAAAGGGCAAAGACGGATAGCGAGTCGACGGTTGTGGCCAGTGATGCCTTGAGGTTTGTAGGATCGCTACAAGCGCTCAGGCCGACCACGACAAACATCGCCGCGAGTAGTGCGAGACGAGCTTTCATTCGTTAGATGAGACAGATGAGAGACTGGAGGGGTTGCTTCACGATAATACCCCGTAACTTATGGCAGTTCAAGCGATTGCCGCGCTTGACTTCACTCTTTCAGCTTCCTAGCTTCGCAACTTCCTCACCCCTCAATGCCCAACATCAGAGATTTCACGAGCGCGCTTCGCCAGCGCCCCGGAGTTGACGCAGTTCTCGTATTGGGAAAAGACGGTCTGCTGATCGAAGGTTTTGCCGCGCCAGGACTGAACAACGAAGACCTCGCCGCTCGCGTTCCAGCCCTCGTGTC
>DATHGO010000127.1:0-8813 GCA_035317585.1 Gemmatimonadaceae bacterium
GCTCAAGCTGCGGCACAATTCGCGGAGACGGTCGCTGGAATCGTTCCTCGGGTAGGCAACGCGCGTAACGAGCAAGGACATGGCAATCAAAGTCACATCTCCTGCATTTCAGGCGGGCGGACCGATTCCGTCCAAGTACACTTGCGAAGGGCAGGACATTTCGCCGCCGCTCGCCTGGTCAGGCGCGTCGGCCGCCACGAAGAGTTTCGCGCTGATCGTCGATGACCCCGATGCACCGGATCCTGCCAAACCGCAGCGCGTGCACGTGCACTGGGTCGTTTACAATATTCCAGGAACAACAACCTCACTGCCCGAGAACGCGTCGAAAACCGGACTGCCCAAAAGCGCGGTGCAGGGGAAGAATGATTGGGGAAAACCGCAGTACGGCGGGCCGTGCCCTCCGATTGGAAGGCATCGCTACTTCTTCAAACTGTATGCACTCGACGCCCAGCTGACCGGATTGTCGTCTCCGGCGAAGGCCGATGTCGAGCGTGCGATGAAGGGGCACGTGATTGATTCGGGAGAGGTGATCGGTACGTACCAGAAAGCCGCGACAAAGAAATAATCGGCGTCGACGTATGAAGGAAAAGCCGGATTCGAAACGAATCCGGCTTTTCCTTATTCAGACACTTGGCAGCATCAGCACTAAATGACTTTGCCCAATTCTCCTAGAGGCTTGTGGTGCACCGCTCTGGAGTACTAGCCGCCCTCTGCCACTGACCCTGAACCAGGAACGGCTTTCCACCGATGGCGATATTGAAGAAGCCTTTGGTGTTCCGGAAAACGGGTCCGTAGATGTACGCGCACTTGTCGGATGATTCAAACCCGTGGATGTCGTACCAGCCGGCGAACGAGACGATTCCCGGATCCGTCGTCGTCTCCTCGGTCTCGTGCTGGAGCGCGCTCACGATTCCGTCAGCGCCGACATCGCCGTTGGGGGCTCCGTCCTGCGGCACGCAGATGAAGTTGCCGGCGGCTCGATGCGCAGGAGTGAAATCAGCGTCGTAAGGCATAGCCGAAATCTGCACGAATGTACCATTGGCGCGCCTGTAGGCTCCATGAAACGCACAATACTGCAGGTTATCATGCGAGAAGCCGCCGCCCAGGTTCACTCCGGAACCCGTGAAGATTACATATAGCGTGTTCGGGTCGTAGGTCAGCTTTCCGCTGTTGAACCCAGTCTCTATGAGTCCGACCATTTGGCCGGTGCTCACGGTCGCTCCAGAGGTCGGGCCTGTCGGGGTAGCCCAGAATCCCGAATAGTTCATCGTGTTCTGGACGAAGCTCTCGGTCTTGTCGATCGTCTGTGAGTACGTCGTGTTGACGTTCCAGCGGGCGGAGCCGCCCATATTCCTCAGATAAAAACCGACCAACGAACCATCTGCCGCTCCGGTACCAGTCGTGCCTGCCGCTGGACCACCGTTATAGATGGGGGACGGTGCGTAATAGACGGAGACGACTTTCTGCTGCAGGATTAATCGGCCGCCCCAATACTTGATGTGCTCCGGCCTGTCGTTGCCCATGTTCGCTGGTGCTTTGTCCTTCGACACGTAGTCGTTTTGGTCGACCACGCCGTTCAGTTGGAAAGGCTCGAGGACGTCCGCCGTGGAGAGAGTCAATGGAGCCCATTCGGTGGACGCCTGCACGCTCTTGGGGCCGAACGCGGCGAGTAGTTTTCGCGGAGTGTCGACCGGGCTTTCCGTACATGCCGCCAGCGTAATCGCGGCAAGCAACGCTCCTACTTTGATCTGAGGGTGCATGGGCAGTTCCTGGAAAGGGGGAGATGGGTGTAGCATAATGTACGGAGCTCAGCAGTACATTGCTCGGGCGGGAGCATGGGCGCGGAAAAGAGGCGCAAACATGTGAATCATTTCCTCGCCTGTCAATGTTTTCTTTTTGGTGTCCTGCTTTTTTTACAAAACGTTGACCTCGTCGAGTCAGAAGAAGCGTTTCCATCCTCCAATTAGATTTCCCCCATGGCACAACAGGCTTCATTCGACGTCACGACCGGCGTCGACCTCCAGGAGGTCGACAACGCCGTCAATCAGGCGCAGAAGGAGATTTCCCAGCGTTACGACTTCAAGGGATCACCGGCTTCCATCGAGCTCAATCGTACCGAGGGGAAGATCGCCCTCACCGCCGAGAACGACTACAAAATGCAGGCGCTCTGGGACGCCCTTCAGACCAAGCTCATAAAGCGCGGCGTCTCCGTTAAGAACCTCGATCCCGGGGAGGTCAAACCCGCTGGCGGCGATACGGTGCGCCGCGATATCGCCCTCAAATTGGCGCTCGATGGTGACACGGCAAAGAAAGTCGCGGCGGCGATCAAAGAGGCCAAGCTGAAGAAGGTCCAGGCGGCGATCCAGGGCGACCAGGTGCGCGTTACCTCTCCGTCGCGCGACGATCTCCAGGAAGCGATGGCGCTCCTTCGCGGCAAGGACTTCGGCGTCGAGCTCAAATTCGGGAACTACCGTTGACGCCGCGCCTGCTCGACTCCGTTTCCGCGCTCTAGGATGAAGGTCGGCATCATCACACTCGGCTGCGACAAGAACACCGTCGACAGCGAACGATACCTCGCGCAGCTGTCCGATTATTCCGCCGAGTACACTGCGGATCTCGCCGAAGCCGAAGTCATCATCGTCAATACGTGCGGCTTCATCGACGCGGCCAAAAAAGAATCGATCGACGCGATGATCGAAGCGGCACGTTTCAAGACGAAGGGACGTTGCCAGGCTGTCGTTGCAGTCGGCTGCATGATCGAGCGCCACAAGTCTGAGCTCGCCGATGTACTTCCGGAAGTCGATCTCTTCCTCGGCTCCTCCGAGATGCAGCGGCTAGTGCCGGAGCTTGTCGAGCGAGGTTTGCTTGGCGAAATGAGCGAGGAGCTGCACCCCGGAGTTCGCCTCTACACGGGCGACTTGCCGCACGTCCGCTACATGAAGATCAGCGAAGGCTGCGACCACGGCTGCGCGTTCTGCGCTATTCCGCTCATGCGCGGAAAGCACCGCTCGTTCGCGCTCGACGAGGTAGTACGCGAGGCGCAGCTACTCGAGCTCCAGGGCGCGCGCGAGATCAATCTCGTTGCCCAGGATCTGGCGCACTACGGACGCGACCGGCGCGACGGAGTCAACCTGCCCGAGCTGCTGGAAGCGCTCGTCGCCGAAACATCGATACCGTGGGTTCGGATGCTCTATCTCTATTCTGCCGGTATCACCGACCGTTTGCTCGATGTCGTCGCCCGTGAGAACCGCGTGCTGCCTTATCTCGATATGCCGATTCAGCACGGCTCCGATTTGGTCCTCGCGCGCATGCGGCGGCCGGAGAGAAAGCACAGCATTCGCGAGCGCGTGAAGAAATTCCGCGACGCCGTCCCCGACGTCGCGATCCGCACTACGTGCATCGTCGGTTTTCCAGGCGAGACCGAGGCACAATTCGAAGAGCTGCTCGAGTTTCTCGAGGAGATGAAGTTCGAGCGAGTGGGCGCGTTCACATATTCTCCCCAGGAAGGAACGCGAGCGACACAGTACCCGGACGATGTGCACGAGACAGTGAAGCGTGAGCGGCTGGAAAGACTGACCGAACTTCAGCGCGCGATCACCGCCGAGAAATACGAGTCGCGAACCGGCTGCACGGCGCTGGCGCTCGTGGATCGGTCGGATCAAGACCGCGGCACATCGCAGGCGCGGCTGCCTTGGCAGGCCGACGACATCGATGGGGTTACGCAGATCGACGAGGCGTTGCCGCCGGGCACAATGGTCGAGGTTGCGGTCGAAGAAGTCGTAGATGATTACGACTTTCAGGCGTCGGTGATTCGCGTCGTCCTGCCCGCTGGTGCTCCCAGAGTGCAACGTGTGTCCCGCCAGCTTCCCATCAAGCAGGTGACGATAGGAAGCTACGGCCGCTAGCGTGCGATCCGCCGAGGTGATGGCGCGTGCGCGCGAGCTCTTTCCCGGTGGAGTGAACTCTCCTGTGCGCGCCTTTCGCGGCGTTGGAGGGGAGCCAGTCGTCGCCGCTCGTGGCGAAGGCGCCCGGATCTGGGACGCTGACGGCAGGGAATACATTGATTTCGTCCTCTCCTGGGGTCCGCTCGTGCTCGGACACGCCGCGCCGATCGTACTCGACGCGCTCGCTGGGGCGATGCAGCATGGAACCAGCTTCGGAATGCCCACCGAGCTCGAGGTTCAGCTCGGCGAACTGATTCGGCAACGGATGCCGCACATCGAGATGATGCGCTTCGTCTCGAGCGGCACCGAAGCAACGATGAGCGCGGTGAGACTGGCGCGCGCGTTCACAGGTCGCGACGCAATCCTCAAATTCGATGGCTGTTATCACGGCCATGCCGATTCGTTTCTGGTTCATGCCGGCTCTGGTGTGGCGACGCTGGGTTTGCCTGATTCGCCGGGAGTCCCGGCCGAGCTCGCGGCCCTTACGCTGACAGCGCCGTTCAACGATCTCGATGCCGCCGCGAAACTCTTGCGCGACAACCCGCGCGGAGTCGCGGCAATCATCGTCGAGCCTGTTGTAGGGAACGCGGGTTTCATCCCGCCGGATCCGGGGTACCTGCAAGGATTGCGGGCACTCGCCGACAGCTCTGGCGCTCTTCTCATCTTCGACGAGGTAATGACCGGTTTCCGGATTGCGCCGGGCGGTGCAAAGGAGCGCTTTGGAGTCACCGCCGATCTCACGACGCTCGGCAAAGTCATCGGTGGCGGATTGCCGGTCGCCGTTTACGGAGGTCGCCGTGACATCATGGAGCGTGTCGCGCCGTCCGGTGCGGTCTACCAGGCCGGTACACTCTCCGGAAATCCTTTGGCGATGGCCGCGGGGATTGCCACTCTCACGGCGCTGACGCCCGCGCTACACGCGAAGATAGAGAAACGGACAACCGCGCTGGTCGGAGGCTTGCAAAGGATCGCGGCTGGCCTCGGCGTTCCGTTCACGGCCGGGTGCGCGGGATCGATGTGGGGATTCTTTTTCAGCTCAAGCCCCGTCCGTAATTTCACGGACGCGAAAGCGTCTGATGTGAATCTCTTTCGGCGCTTTTTTCACGCCGCACTGGATCGAGGAGTTTATCTGGCGCCATCAGCATTCGAAGCCTGCTTCATGTCAGCGGCGCACGGCGACGCTGAGGTCGCGAGCGCGCTGGAAAAAATGGGGTCCGCATTGGAGCAAGCCATTGCGTAGAGCGTGTTCGAGAGTTTCTTCGCGGACGTGGATCGGATTGGCGGCTGTCCTCGGAATCGCCGCGTGCGTTTCTCTGTCGCCTCCGCGGGGAGGCGGAGCGGGCAACGTTCCGGTCGTGCGCGGCCCGCTCAAAAGTGGTGCCGAACAGGAGGTTCGGATCGCAATCGAAACTTCGGCGAAAAGCGGAACGATTTCAGCGACCGGTCCCTGGCAGGTGACTAGGTCGGATATCGTTCAGTCGTTGAACGGGGGAGCGGAGTTTCCGTTGCCTTTCGATAGTGTACGCATACTTCAGATTGCCCCTGCGATGCGAACGGTAACGTTCGTCAAACCGCTCGGTGCTTCCGTCCTGATTTGGAACGGGAAGAAGTACAGGGGGGAATTCGTTATCTCTCAAACCGACTCTGGATTTCTCGTCGTGAACAGCTTGCCGATGGATTCCTACCTGCGCGGCGTTGTTCCACTCGAGATCGGGAATCGCACCGCGGCTGAATTCGCGGCGGTACAAGCCCAGGCGGTCGCCGCTCGGACCTACGCTTACAAACACCTCACTAACTCCCGCGCCTTCGACATGTACGCCACTGTTCAAGACCAGGTGTACGGAGGAGTCGACGCCGAGAAGCCTCAGGCCGACACTGCGATTATGACGACGCGCGACGTGGTCGTGCTTTACAACGGCCAGCCGATCACCACTCCGTATCACTCGACTTGCGGCGGCAGTACCGCTGCCGTGAGCGAGGTCTGGTACGATCAGCCGGACCAGCCGTATCTTCGTCCCGTGAGTGACCGAATTCCGGGAACCAATAATTTCTACTGCGATTCTTCGCCCCGGTTTAGCTGGACACAGAGCTACGATGCCGCGGGGCTTCGAGCGGTGATGGAGAAATACCTCGCCGCGTATACCAAAGCGCCAAAAAACGGACTCGGGAAGATCACCGACATCAGGGAACAGGGACGAACCCCATCGGGCAGAATCGCCGCGCTCACAGTGCAAACGGAAAGCGGAAGCTATACTCTCCGCGGCAACGACATCCGATTCGTGCTGAGAGACCCCAAAGGGGCCATTCTCAACAGCACCTTCCTCTCATTCACAAGGGAGACCAGCGGCGGGGAAGTATCGAGCCTCACCGTGAGTGGCCGCGGTTACGGCCACGGAATCGGGATGTGCCAGTGGGGCGCTATCGGGCGCGCGCGCGCCGGGCAGAATTATCGTACGATTCTAGAAACCTATTACCCGGGGACGACGATTGGCCGAATCGCCGGTTAGCAACAAGGAGCTGAAAGCGAAGGGCCCCGTCCGCCTCGGCCTCGTTGGCGCGGGCGCGATCGCTCAGCTCGCGCACCTTCCCGTCCTATCCAAGCTCAAGGGCGCGGAGCTCGTCGCACTCTGCGACAACGACGGACCCAAGGCGAGCGCGATAGCCGAGCGTCTGAAGATTCCCGACGTGTTCACCGACATCGAAGATCTCCTCGAGCTCGATCAGGTCGACGCGGTCGTCATCGCAACGCCTAATCACCTGCACGAGCCGCACGTTCTGCGCGCGCTCAAGTCCAAGGTCGATGTGCTCTGCGAGAGGCCCCTGTCGCTGACGTCGCGCGGCGTCGAGCGCATTCTCGCCGCCGCGAAGCAGGCGGGGAAAAAAGTCGTAGTCGGCAACAACCACCGCTTCCGAAGTGATGTGCAGCAACTGTATCGCTTCCTGCAGGGCGGAGAGCTGGGACGTCTCATCGGTGTCCGGGCGGGTCAGTATCAGTTCGCGACCACCCGCACCGGGTGGCGATTCAGGCGGCCCGAGGCAGGTGGAGGAGCATTCTTCGAGCACGGTTATCCGCTCGTGGATCTTGCGCTTTGGGTCGCGGATTTCCCGGAGCCTGTCCGAGTGACTGCGCACATGGATCGCTCTCGAAGCGCGGGCAGCGTCGAGGACTCAATGATAGTGCACGTCGAGTGCGCCGGCGGGTTGAGCTTCAGCTTCGACGTCTCATGGTCTTACGTCGGACAGGAGGAGCGCTGGTGGTTCGAGGCGCTCACCGGTCGCGGGAGCGCTCGCCTCGCTCCTTTACGCGTGGTGAAGATGCTGAATGGCAAGCCGACCGATGTCTCGCCGAGTGGCGCTGCCGCGCGCGAGAGCGTGTTCCTGCAATCGTATCGGGCGGAGCTCGCCCATTTCATCGCGGTAGTGAATGAGACGACTCCGTACGACCCGCCCGACGATCAGCTCATCGTGATCAAGCTGATGGAAGCGATCTACAAGGCGGCGGAAGAGGGCAAGGAAGTCCGCCTGTAGGCAGTTAGACGGAAAACCGTCCACCACACGGCCAGGTTGATCGGAAGCGCGACCGCGATGATCTCTCCGTTCTTCTGATCGAAGGATGGAATTCCCTGGGCGACGAATCCAAACAGGGAGAGTAGCGCGATGAACCCGGCGAACCTTATCGCTCTGGAAACTCCCCGCCTCCCGTAAATCGAGAGCGGTATCAGTACGACCAGCACGATCGAGAGCGGATCGAAGTGCATCAGGTTTTCGTTCCGGCCCATGAAGTAGTGCCTCGTGAAGAACCAGGCGAACAACAGCGCGAGCCCGCCAACACCGGCGATGAGACTCCACAACGTGGCGAGAGCGGTCGCCGCAAACATGGACAGGCGTTGGCCTCCCTCCGCGCTTCTCACCAGCAGGACCAGCACCGCGGCGAAGATGATTCCGACGGCGACGAACAGCGGGAGATAGTAGGGCGGCGCCGCCGGCTCCGGAGGACGACCGGCGGTGAATATCGCCGTCTCGGATCTGATCAGGGGAATCTGCGAGCCGAGACTGTCAGCGATGTTGACAGTTCGCAGGTCGTTGGCCATACGAACCGGCAGGAACATCTCTTCCCACATCGAGAGCGGCTTGTCGGCGGGATGGCCGAGCGCGAGAGTGACGCCGGTGTAGAGCGGGATGTCGCCCGTCATGAGGCGCTGCGTGTGCCAGCGGTACGTGCCCGTCGTCATTCTCGACACGGTAGATGTCTGGAGCTGGCCGCTCAACGCGTGATCGATGGCATCGCGCAGGCGCGTCGAGCAGTTGTCCCGATAGTAGTCGTAGCGATAGAACTTGTTCTCCGGAAGTGCGTTCCACTGGACGAACTGCTGGAGCTTCAATCGCTGGGCCGGAGTGAGATTGAGTTCCTGCGCGAGGATCGACCGATTGTGCTGCTTGTAGTACGTGACCATCGAATTGTAGTCGATTGGCTCCATCCAGTAGCGGGTGTCGCCGGTAACGAACCGCCAGACGAAGCGCGGCTGATTGAAGTCGAACATCCCCCAGTTGTAGGTCATGTTCGTGCCGTGAGCGGCGTCCTTGATCCAGATCGCGTTGTGGCCGAACCGTTCCCATACCACGTCGCCCCATCCGAACGTGAGCAGATACACCGTGAGGCCGGAGCCCGCCTCGATCGGCGCAGCGGTGGGGATGGGTTGTGGAGGTGGTGCGCTTTGTTTCGCCTGCGCGTGGAGGGGCGCGCCCAATGAACTTGCGAGCGATAAAGTGGCGATTAGCGTTCGTGCTTTCATTGCCGTAAGATGCACCTTGAACGGTAATCCTACGAGGGCGGCATGGCTGGATTCTATCTGCGACGCGTTGCGGGTG
>DATHGO010000128.1:0-2691 GCA_035317585.1 Gemmatimonadaceae bacterium
AGCCCCAGGAATTTCCGAAACTGGTGTCCAGGTTCCACTTGCTATCGAAGTGCGTCCACGTGCCGAACCCGCCTACCAGCAACGTACCGGGCGACTGTGCTGCCGCCGTTCCGCCGAGGAGTAAGGCCGTCATCGCGCAGACGGTCCAACTTCTTCTCAACATGATTGGTTCCTCTCAAAGGGTGGAGATACTTTGCAGCGGTTACCGCGGTTGCACGTTGTGTCGTGAGGCAGGATGCATGCCCAGTGAGCGCACAAGCACTCTCCAGACCGACCCCCTCACAACCGGACAAACTAGCAAATCTTTTCGGGGGCGCTAGTGATGAACGCCCTTAAAAAACAACGCGACAAACATTCGTCACGCTCCGCTGATTTGCGGCGGCGGTAGCCGTTCTCGTCGTGGGCAATCGGCTTGCAAGTGCCACGCCAGCCAACACCCCCAACGAGAAAATACACGACTTTAAAACGAAATACGGGAATTCCGACCTGAAATTCGGCCTTTTTGCGGTCATGAAGCGCGCATGGGCCGTTGACGTAAGTGACCGCATGACATGCTCCTTGTCAATCGTCTGCGCCGGGCCAGCCTCCGCTACGAAACGACTCGGCGCCACCAGGACGCGCGGCGGCGCGCCAGAACTTTTTCGCTTGCCGCTTCCCACGCCTCTTTCATCGCCAATCCGTCCGCAAAACGCTCTTCGGGCTTTGCCGCGAATGCGGTACGGAACCAGTTCCCGAGCACGGTCGGAAATGGCGCGAGGTCCGCTTTCTCGGATAATTGCCGCGCCAGTATGCTCTGCGCATCGCCATCGCCGAACGGAGTGTCGCCGGTCATCGTGAAGTACACGATCGCGGCCAGCGCGAAATAATCCGCCGCCGGTCCCTGCGGCTCTCCGAGGAGTTGCTCCGGAGCCGCGAACGCGGGTGTGCCCGTGGTGCCCGCCACGTCCTCGCCGGTGACGTTCGCGATGCCGAAGTCAGTGATGCGCCAACGCTGATAGCGATCGATGAGAATGTTCTCGGGTTTGAGATCGCGGTGCAGAATTCCGTTCGCGTGCGCCACGATGAGGCCGTCAAGAACCTGTTCGACCTGCGTTGCGATCTCGGCTGTCTGACGAGGGCCTGATCGCGCCACGAGACTCGCAACACTTCCCTCCTCCGCCAACTCCATCGTGTACCAGGACAGATCCCCGCTCGAGTCCCAGTCGTAAATGGGGACAATCGCGGGATGCGCAAGCTGCGCGGCCAGCTTTGCCTCGCGCCAGAAAGCTCTCACGGCCCTGTCGTCGCGCGCGATTGCCGGGTGCAGCGCCTTCAGCGCAACCTCCCGCTCGAGTGACAGATCGCGCGCCCGCCAAACCGTTCCAAAGGCGCCGCTTCCCAGCTTCGACAGAATCTCGTAGTCGTCACCGACCGCCCAGCGGACGCGCGCTTCGGCCGACTCGTTGGTGCTGCGATCCGGCTCCCCCCGAACCATTACTACCGTCCGCGCGGGATCGCCCCGATCCACCGCTCGAAGAAGCACCGCGAGCGATGGAAAACGATCACCCGGGTTTACCGACAGCGCGCGGTCGAGAGCGGTCGCCATCGATTCCGGAGTCTCGGGCCGCACCAGCTTGATGGGCGGAGCGCCGCGGGATGGCGGCGCTTCACCGGTCAAGGCCGTGAAGCACATTGCGGCGAGCTGCCACTGGTCGCTCGCGGGAGTGGGGATCCACTCGTTCGATTCCCACTCGGGCGGCATTGGGAGCAGCTCTTCGCGCATCGGTCGCGATGCCTCGCGCGAGCGTATCTCCAGCGGTCCGTTGCCAGGCCTGACGCCCGCTGGAATGGCCCCGCGTGGAACCGCCCACTGCCACTCCAGCATCCATAGCCTGCCCGTCGGCGTCGTCCACAACGCGTCGCCGTTCAAGCCGCCATGCGCGATGCCCGTTTCGTGCAGATATGAGAGCGTTGAGCAGGCGCCGCGAAGCAGCTGAAACACGTACGGAATGTCCGCGAGCCCGAGCCGTGCCAGGCGTGCGCGCACCGTCTCACCGGTTATCCAGCGGCGAAGGTAGCCCGGCCCGCGACGGGCGTCAGCATAGGATGTCCAGTAGTGGTAAGTCGTCGGAATCGAGGGATGGCTCTGTTGCGCCAGCTGCTTCGCCTCCTCGAAAAGCCACGGGGTGTGAGCGGGATCGGGCGCGGTTACCAGCGACAGCGAGCGCCCCAGTGCATCGACCACTTCCTGATAGTGGCGATAGTCGCCGATCATCCCGCCCGGACCCCACGACCACTCCGGGGGCAGCTGCCAATCGACGAGGTGCGCCGGCAAAACCTTGGTCGCACGGGGCGTCACCACCCCGCGATTCATCCCGCTCATGCCTCGCTCCGTACAAGCACGATCAACACTCTCGTTCCCTTTCCTTCTTCGCTGGTGATGGCAATTTCTCCTCCCCACGCTTCGATCAGTCGGCGGCTGACGGCCAGCCCGAGCCCGCTCCCAGTCGTGCGCGTAGAAAAATGCGGCTCGAAGATCCGCGGCAACACTGCCGGAGCGATGCCCGCCCCATCGTCGACCGTTTCTATGGTCACTCTTCCATCTTCCTCACGCAGCGCGATGTCGACGTGACGCGCGCCAGCCAGCCTCGCGTTCTCGAACACGTTGAGCAGCACGTCCCGCATCTCGTCCTTCCGCGCCATCGCCCACGC
>DATHGO010000129.1:0-9411 GCA_035317585.1 Gemmatimonadaceae bacterium
ACACGGCCGCTCAGCGTCCAGCTCAATATGCCGAGCAATGGGACCGTCGCCAGAAACGCTGGCACGATGATCCAGTTCACCGAAAACGCGTAGAAGATGACGAACACGACGCCGACAAGCGTCGTGAAGATGAGATTGATCGAGAGGGAGATGAACTTTTCGACGTCGGACCGCACCTTCTGGAGCTTGCCGAGCGTCTCACCGCTACGCTGATCTTCGAAGACAGAGTACGGCAGCTCCAGGGAGTGTCTGATGCCGTCCGAGTACATCTCGGCGCCGACTCTCTGGACGATCACATTGACGTAGTAGTCCTGGAAGTTCTTGGCGACGCGCGACACGAAGGCAACACCCATCGCCATGAGCAACAGCGTTCCCGCGCCTTTGATGAACGTCGACGTCTTGTATTCGCGAAAGCGCGTCGCGTAGTCGTCGATCACGTGCCGGAAGATGAGCGGGTCCAGGAGCGAGAAGACCTGGTTGGTTGTCGCCAGCACAAGCGCGAGAACGATCAGCCCGCGGTATTTGCGCAGGTAGGAGAAGAGGAGATCCACAACCTGATACTATTGGGGCGTAGCCGCGCCCGCAAATGTTAAGTTAGTAGCCGCTACAGGCCTTCCCGGTCTCATCGCGCCAGAGGTCAACCGGTCTTGTTCGTCCCGAAATCGATCACGACGCTCAAGTCGTACAGCCGCTCCCAGTTCAGATCCGATCTCGCTGCCGGCGTGATCGTCGGCATAGTGGCCCTTCCACTCGCAATTGCTTTCGCAATCGCGAGTGGCGTCACACCGGACCGCGGGCTTTATACCGCCATCATTGCGGGATTCCTGATCTCCGCGCTCGGTGGCTCGCGGGTTCAGATCGGCGGCCCGACCGGAGCGTTCGTCGTCATCGTCTACGGGATCGTCCAGAAATACGGAATCGATGGCCTGATCGTAGCCACGATCATGGCCGGCGTGATCCTGGTCATACTCGGCATCGCCAAGCTAGGCAGCGCGATCAAGTTCATTCCGCATCCCGTCGTCGTTGGATTTACCAGCGGAATTGCGGTGATCATTTTTTCGAGCCAGGTGAAGGATTTTCTCGGCCTCCGCATGGGAGATCTGCCGGTCGATTTCATTCCCAAATGGCGAGCC
This sequence comes from Gemmatimonadaceae bacterium, assembly GCA_035317585.1. Taxonomy (GTDB): domain Bacteria; phylum Gemmatimonadota; class Gemmatimonadetes; order Gemmatimonadales; family Gemmatimonadaceae; genus UBA4720. The sequence goes on from DATHGO010000129.1 coordinate 1,134, forward strand.
ATTTCGTCGAACCTGGATTCGATAAATGCGCCAGCGCTTGCCGTATCGCTCATTGCCCTGCTGATAATGGTTTTGTGGCCGCGAGTCAGCCGCCGAATTCCCAGTCCGTTCGTGGCGCTGATCGCTACCACGCTCGCGGTTCGGCTGTTGAACATTCCCGTAGAGACCATAGGAACTCGGTTTGGCGCGATCAGCGCCACCCTTCCGCATCCGATCGTTCCACACGTCTCGCTGGCGCAGGTAACTGCCCTCGTCGCGCCGGCGTTCACGATTGCGCTTCTCGCTGCGGTCGAGTCTCTGCTTTCAGCCGTCGTTGCCGACGGAATGATCGGTGGCCGGCACAGATCGAACATGGAGCTGATCGCTCAGGGGGTGGCCAATATCGTCGCGCCCATGTTCGGCGGCATGCCGGCTACGGGAGCGATCGCGCGTACGGCGACAAACGTCAAGAACGGCGGCCGTACGCCGGTCGCTGGAATGGTGCACGCGCTCACGCTGCTCCTCATAACATTGTTTTTCGGAAGGTGGGCAGCCCTGATTCCGCTCGCCACTCTGGCGGCGATTCTCGTCGTGGTCTCGTACCACATGAGCGAGTGGCGGACTTTTCGAAGCGAGCTGACGGCACCCAAGAGCGATGTCGCTGTGCTGCTGACGACATTTTCGCTGACCGTGCTGGTGGACCTCACCGTGGCGATAGAAGTCGGAATGGTGCTCGCCGCATTTCTCTTCATGAGACGCATGGCTGAAGTGACCAACGTCAGCATAGTCACCCGCGAGCTGACCGATGGAGACAACGATGAGGATGACGATCTGAACTCAGTCCGCAGACGCGAGGTTCCGCGGGGTGTGGAGGTGTTCGAGATCAACGGCCCCTTCTTCTTTGGAGCAGCGGAGCAATTCAAGGACACGCTTGGTCAGATAGCGAAAAAGCCCAAGGTCCTCATCATACGCTTGCGGGATGTTCCAGCCATCGACTCGACCGGACTGCACGCCTTGCACGAGCTCGCTCGCAGCTGCAAGCACGACGGCACCCTCCTTCTGCTCGCGGACGTGCATGCGCAGCCCATGTTCGCTCTGGTGCGCTCGGATATGCTGGTCGAGCTCGGCGAGGAGAATTTGTTCGGCAACCTCGACGACGCTCTCGACCGCGCACGTCAATATCTGGAACTGCCGGCGGTGCCCCACCCTGCCGGGGCATTTCCGACAGTTGCTCGGGAGACGCCGCAAGGCGAGAAGCCGAAGATAGCCTAGGCCCGAAGCGGATGAGCTGGTTGTCGCGCCCGATCCATACGGAAGAGGCATGGCCTATGCTGCCTCGAATGAAGTAACTCCCATGGACCAGGCGACCGATGACAGACAGCAACCGCGACAAGAAGGGTGACATCCCCACCGACAGCGATGAATTGGCGATAGACGCTGAAGTGAACGAAGGGGGAAAGAGCAAGAAAGAGGATCCGTCCGATGAAACGGTGGATCGCCACGCCCAGCCCAATCCGCCACGCACGACTACCGGAAAGTTTTTTACGGCTCCGAAGTTCGGGTCGGCTGGAAGCGGCGGATTGGAGATCGAGCCGGGACTGGACACCGACTGAGCCGCCGCTCCTCTATCGGCGGCGTGTCGCCGCGGGCGCGCCACGCACGAAGGCGATGTAATCGGTTGGGCTGGGGGTGTCGCCCCCGGCCCGGAGCGATGCCGCGATCTGACCACGATGATAACTGCCATGCATCGCGACATGGGTCAGTATGTCTTCAATGGTCGAAGTGAATTGATCGCCCGCGCTGTTCCGGTAAGTGATGGGTTTCTTGAGCAGATCCGGCGTCAGAAGTGAGACCAAGCCGTTGAACGCACCGATATTTTCCTTGCCAAGCCTTTCGCATTCGTCGAGCTTGAGCACCGGCCACACGTCGACCCGCGGAGTTGTCCCGTTGATGCGGGAAAGCCACACGTGCTCCGATCCAAGAATGTGCGAGTAGAGCTCCAGACTCCTCCGTTGCGGGTTCTGCGCTGACCGCAGGCTCTCCAGAACTCTCGCGTCGGCCCATTCGACGTGCTTGAACAACATTGTGAAATGGTCTTTCATCAAGTCTGACATCGCTACCGGATGATCCTCCGCTGTTCGGGGTTCACGCTGTGGAAGAAGCTCATTTCATGAACTCGACCGGTCGTCCGATCGTCCACGGAATTCTTGCCGCATCGAGACCCGCATTGAGCGCTGGAATGCGGCGCTGCAGCAACGCGTTGATTCTTCCGACCTCGCGCTGGAGATCCGACGATGCCCGCGTCAATGTCCCGCGCTGAAGCTCGGTCGGCTGCGAAGTGACGTTTCCGATCTCTTCAGCGATGTTGTTCACACGTTCCTGAATCGAGGGATCTTCCACCCTCTTGTCGTCGCTGACGGGCTCGCCCTCAGGATCTCCGCGCAGCTTCTTCAGAATGTCGGAGATTTCACGGTCGATGGTGTCCGCCTGCTTCGAGACGCTGTCGGGAGCAGTGTTGCTCTTGAGCGCCGTCTTCACATCGGTGACCTGTTCTTTCAACTGTTCGGCCGTTCGAACCGCGGCCTGCACCGTCGCCTGGAGCTTGGCAGTGCTCACCCGCATGTCGTAGAGCGCCCGGTAGTCGGCATCGCTCATCTGCACGAGCGGATCGGACCGGACGTCGATCGGAACCTCATATACGGCCGGCGCACCTAATCCACTTTTCGCGCTCAGTCGCGCGGTGTAGCGGCCCGGAAGCACGAATGGCCCCGACGGATCCCGCTGTCTGAACGGCTGCTCGCCACTCTGATTGGCGGGACGGCGAACTGTATAAGGTGGCGCATTCCGAAGATCCCACGTCACACGATGCATTCCGCGCTTCTTGTTCGCGGTCAGCTCGCGCACGCGGTTACCTGTCGCGTCGTAGATGCCGAGTGTGAGATCTCCGCCCTTCGGCAAAGAGTCGCGCAGAAAATACGTGATGATCGCGCCGAAGGCTGGATTCGGCGCTGAGTACTCGCGATCGCCAAGAGCACCGGCACCGCGTACGCCGCCGGGGATGGAGCCATTCGGGTTGTATTCCGCCGCGGTTTTCACCGGAAAGAGATAGGTCCCCACTCTGTTGGCCTCGCCGAGCTTTTCAAGCGGTGTGATATCGTCGATGATGTAGATACCGCGGCCATGCGTGCCGATTACCAGATCGTGTTCGCGGGGATGGACCACGATGTCGTGCACAGCTACGGTTGGAATGTTGTACTTGAGCTGCGTCCACGAATTGCCGCCCAGAGCCGTGAAGAACACTCCGAACTCCGTGCCTACGAAAAGTAGATTGGGCTCGGCCAGACCTTCGCGTATCACCTGCACCGAGCCATTGGCGGGGAGATTTCCGCCGATCGGGCTCCATTTTGCACCATAATCGTTGCTTTTCAGGACGTACGGTTTGAAATCATTGTTGCGATGATTGTCGAGCGTGGCGTACACGGTTCCTTCATTGAACCGTGAAGCCACCACCCGGCTCACGTACGTCTGGTCAGGGACGCCGGGAAATTTCGTGATCCTGTTCCACGTCGCGCCGCCATCGCGCGACACGGAGATCACGCCATCATCCGTTCCGACGTAGAGCAAGCCTTGCTTCAGAGGAGACTCGTCGATCGTGCTGATGTTGCCGTAGTCCGCCGTTCCCTGATGCCGGGCAACGGCATCGCGCGGCCAGATCTTTCCCATCACTGGCAAGCTGTCGCGATTGAGCTGCCGTGTGAGGTCAGGGCCGAGCCGGGTCCAGGCGTCGCCACGGTTGGTGCTCTTGAAGAGATAGTTCGCGCCGAAGTAGATCGTGTTGTGATCGTACGGCGAGATGAGCATCGGCGAGCTCCAGTTCCACCGATACGGCTTGGCACCAAAGTCGGGGATTGGCTTTATCGTCTTTTGCTCACCGGTACGAACATCGAAGCGGACGATGTCACCGCCCTGGGATTCGCCATACACAGTGTTCGGATCAACCGGATCGATCTGGGCGTAGAAGCCGTCGCCACCGGTGGTGCGAATCCAGTCGGCGTTGGTAATACCCTGACGGTTGCGCGTCTGACTTGGCCCACCCCAGCTGCTGTTGTCCTGTAATCCGCCGTACACGAAGTAGAACGGCAGGCGCATGTCGGTTGCGATCGCGTAGTACTGCGATATCGGGAGATTCGGAACGAAGTCGACGGTGCGGCCGCGATCATGGCTTATATAGACTCCGCCGTCACAACCGATAATGAGATGGTTGGGATCAGTCGGGTCGATCCACATCGCGTGGTGGTCCGAGTGTGCGCCGCTCGCGGTGCTACGGAAAGTCCGTCCACCATCCGTTGATACCTGGAGCGGCACTCCCATGAAATAGACGCGATCGGCATTCGTCGGATCGACGCGGATCTGCCCCATGTACCATGGGTAGGAGAACCCCATCCCCATCTTCTGCCAGCTCCCGCCCCGATCGTCCGAACGATAGACGCTCCCTTCGGTGTTGCCCTGCGAAGCGGCATTGCCCGTCACCTTCGTCTCGATCGTGGCGTAGACGACGTTTGGATTGGACCGGCTTACATCAAGGCCGATTCGTCCTACATCTACCTTCGGCAATCCCTCGGTGAGTTTCGTCCAGGTGTCGCCGCCATTGATGCTTTTCCAGAGTCCGCTGCCGGGTCCGCCTCCGACATAGGTGTAAGGTCGCCGCTCGCGCTGGAACGACGCGGCGTAAATGACATCCGGATTCGTCGGATCGAAGATGACGTCGGTGAATCCGGTGTGAGTGTCGATGTTCTTGACGTTCTTCCAGGTGCGGCCGCCATCGGTGGTCCGGAATAACCCGCGATCGCCGCCGGCTCCCCACAGCGGTCCCGCAGCAGCGACGAAGACGATTTCAGGATTGGTTGGATGGACGATGATGCGGCCAATGTGTTCCGATTTCCTGAGGCCCATGTTCGTCCACGTCTTGCCGGCATTCTCTGATTTGTAGACGCCATCTCCCCACGATGAGCTGCGCTGGTTATTCGCCTCGCCCGTGCCGACCCACACGATGTCCGGATTGCTCGGCGCCACGGCGATATCACCGATCGATGCGGATCCCTGGTGGTCGAAGATGGCCTCCCATGTAGTCCCTCCATTGGTCGTCTTCCAAACACCGCCGGACGCCGACGCGACGTAGAAAAGCTCGCCAAGCCGTTCACCGATTTGCGACTTCGGCCCTTCGGGAACCGCGAAGGCGACGACGCGCCCGCTCGTTACCGCCGGCCCGATCGAGCGCCATGGCAATTCTGCGAGCCGTGCCGAATCCGCGTCGAATGCAACGGGCGTCGTCTTGGCGGCTGGAGTCGCCTGAGCGAGGAAAGTCGCGGGAAGAGACGCGACGAGGGCAATCGCGAGAAGAGAGCGCGAGAACGGGTGCGGCATTGTTAAGGGAGTGAAGAGACGGGGATAATCTCATTCACAGAGTGTGGTTTTGCCAATCGACCCCGCCCTAAAATGCTCCGCGACGGGTCAGAGAAACGGTTCCGTATGGATGATACGGACGCCCTGTGGTGAATTCCTGACTCCGCACAGTCAACAGATAGTCAAGCGATATCGAGCCCATCGAGATTCCGGCGGCGAGCTCCTTTTGCCACACAAATGGAATCCGCTTCACACTCGGACTCGCGCGGAAGGTGTTTCCATCCAGGAAAAGATTGTGGAGGACGATATCCTCCCGCGCGCCGAATGACGCGTACACGCCAAGATGATTCTGCTTTTCGAGATTCCAGGGATGTGGCGAGTTCAAACCAGCTCGGAGTGTCAATCCGGCTTCAGCATCCGACAGAATATTGCCGAGAGACACGCTGCCGGATTTGATCAAGCCTATCGAAGCAGGTCCTGCGCGCAGCTCGGTGAAATTCTTCCTGGATGCTGTCAGTATCAAACCCGGTTCGAACTTGAGTTGATTGTTCCAACCCTCAGGGACCATGACTGATGGGAACATCTCGTGAAATGTTACCTGCAGCTGTTCAGCGAGTGAAGGAGGCCCCGTCACTCCGGCCTTGATGCTTACCGACGTGAGATCACGATCAGTCACAGCGCTCGATTGCACTCCGCCGTACAACCATCCCGCGAACGGTCGATCGTCGTCGGCGAGCGATGGAATGTAGCGCGGAGTGTAAATCTCCTGGCCAACGAGAATTGTCGCACGGGTGACGCACCCCTCCTCGGCAGGACAGTTCTCGAGCCGATCGAGCATACGAGACAACGCAGCTGGCGACTCTCGACGATTGAAGGTAAAGTGGAAGCCTTGCGTGTAGTCCTCATCGAGCACACCTCGGTAGCTGGCGAACAAATCGTTGTCCATCGCTAGCGTGAAGGAGCCCGCATCCCGCAGGCCGTGGCGATCCAGATCTCCGAACCGATACGACAGGCCGAAGCTCCGTCGTGTTTTGGCGCTGGGTGTCTGGGTCTTTCTCACACCGGCTTCGAGTGACAGACGTTCCAGCAAATCGAGGCGCACTCCGCCACCGAATGAGAATCGAAAGCCGGCGTCTGTCCGGCAATCAGGGAGTCCCTGCCCGCAACCGTAACCCACGAGGGCTTCGCGGGCGAAGAAGTAGCCCGGCGCAACATAGGGCGTAACGCGAACCCACCGATTCGAGAACCGCGCACCCGCGGCTATGATGGCGCCAGCGCTCACGCCTTCGTTGCCGGTTCCATCCTCGTAGTTGATAACGCCATAGCCAACGGATCCCTGAACACCGGATACCAGATCCAGCGACGGGTTGATTGCCCAGGACGAAATTCCTCGCGCATAGTCGAGACCCGTCATGAAAACCTTTAGGCCATACGTCGAATAAGGCGACGTCGTGCGGCCAAACTGAAACCTCACGTGACTGAGGCTGGCCGAGAACAGATACGTCTTGGCGACGGGACGCTGACCGTAGTTGCCGCCCAGAACGACGGCGCCGTAATCGCCGAATATCGACGGATTCAATACCGAAAAGGTGGCTGGCGTCATCACCAGACCAGCGGAGGCTACGGCTTGAGCTCGAGCCACAAACGCGGGAACCAGCAGCGCGACAATCAGGCCCATGAGCAAAGAGCGCCTGTCCACAGTTCGGCACGGCCTGTAAGGCGAGTTCACCTTTGCGGATGCTCCTTGCCGCCAAACTCTCCAGCTTCTACTCTGATTCATGCGCTCGAATGTCGTCGTGGTCGCGATCAGTCAGCTGCTCCTGATCTCAAACACCGCGACCGCCCAGAAAGATTCGGTGCCTCTGCCCGCTCGTGAGAGTTCACCCGCGCGCGCATGGATCATACCAGTAGGAATCGTTACATCTACGGCGCTCGACCCGGAGATGCGTGAGTGGGCTCTTCACACTCACAGTCGATCTCTCGATCATGTGGCGAAATCAGTAAATCCCATTGGGACCACCCGCATTCTTGTTCCGGGGATGGCGCTCACCTATGTCGCCGCTCTACTGACGCGCGACGAGTCGCTTGCGAACGGAACGCTCAAAACCGCCGCGGCGTACATTGCGTCCGACGTCGTCGAGTCGGTACTCAAGCCAGTAGTCGGTCGCGAGCGTCCACACGTCGAGGGGAATTCTCATCGCTTTCGTTCTTTTTCCGGTAACGGTGACTGGCATTCGTTTCCTTCCGCCCACGTGGCGCACATAACCTCGATCGCGCAGGCAATCTCCATGCAGACACAATCGGGCTCTGTTGCCGCTCTTTGCACCAGTCTCGTCGCGCTCATGGCCTGGGATCGTGTATACGAAGACCAGCACTGGACGAGCGATGTGACCGCCACGATCGCCCTCAGCTCCATTATCAGCGGTGCCACGGTCCGATGGATGGAATCACGCCACTCCAGGTCGCGATGACCGGCATACATCCAGATAAACGGACCCCGCCTGGGCCTCGCTCACGCTTTCCCGGTTACACGCTGATCCAGTTCGCGCGACGCCGGCTCCCGTTCATGGTGGAATCGGCAGAGAAATACGGAGACGTCGTCTTCTTCAAGGTGGGCAACGAACGGATCTACCTGTTCAACCATCCGGATCTGATCCGCGATGTACTGGTCACGAATCAGAAGAACTTCATCAAGAGCCGCGCGCTCGTGCGCGCCAAGCGTGTCTTGGGTGAAGGACTTCTCACCAGCGAAGGGGAGTTTCATCTCCGCCAGAGGCGCCTGGCGCAGCCGGCATTTCACCGTGATCGGATCGCCGCCTATGGAAGATCGATGGTCGAGTACGCAGATCGGACCCGCTCGAGGTGGACCGACGGAGGCGCGCTCGACGTCCACGAC
>DATHGO010000130.1:0-4087 GCA_035317585.1 Gemmatimonadaceae bacterium
CCGTATCCCCAGACCGCGATCGCGCCGTCCTTGACGAGCACTCGCTTCGCTTCCGCGAAGAACGCTTTGGCATCGAACCAGTGGAGCGCTTGCGCCGCCGTCACTAGATCGAGTGATTGCGCGGGCAGTCCGCTCGAATCCGCGCTTGCGACGCGGTACTCGATTCTCTCGTGTCGAGTGGCGTTGCGTAGCTGTTCGGCGCTCGGATCGGTGGCGATAACGCGATCGAAATGCGGCACGAGTCCGATGGCGGCCTGGCCATTCCCGGTGCCGCAATCGAGAGCCACGCGATGCTGGTGCGTCAGGCCCGCAACGAACTCGAACAGGCTCTCTGGATATAGCGGCCGGTACGCGGCGTAGAGCGCCGCGCGATCCGAGAAATGATCCTTGAATCTCAACCGCGTCCCAATACGAGACGCGCGAGAGCTACCGCGACTCGAGACTCAGGGTTCGATTCAGTGCTGTCGCGACATAGACCATGTCTATGCTCTTGAGGAAATCGTGGAAAGGAGGCGGAGCACGAAATGCCATTCTGCCCGAAGCATCTTCCCAGACCGGAACCACCACGCCGCGCATCTCCACTGCAACCGCGCTCCGCTGGAACGCCTCCTGGATGCGGGCCTGCTCCGCGGCCGACCGTTTTCCGAAAGAGCGGTCTACCGGGACGATGATCACGTCCTGGCCATCGTGACGCAACTGAGCCACCTGAAAGGTGGGCATCGCATCGGTCGGGTTGGGAGCGGATTTCGCCATGTATCATTGACATTTCAATAACGACGCAAGAGGGTCAATGTCGGTTTTGTGTCTCGAACTGTCGGTTTTCTATCACTTCGAGTTAATGCCTTCCCTGCAAGGCTGACAGCGCTACTTTCTCGTCAATGAAGAGAATCGTAGTAATCGCCCTCTTTTTGCTCATAGGGGGTTGTACTGAGAAGGCACCTGGAACCGGGCCCGCGGACACAGGCGGCACAGTGGTAATAGCGACGACCGCGGATCCCGGGACGCTTTTCCCTCCTTTCGGTATCACCACTCAGGCCAAACAGATCAGCGAACAGATCTACGACTACCTCGCTGATGTGGGGCCCGACCTCAACACCAGGGACGAAAAAGGATTTCGCTCGGCTCTCTCGGACCGCTGGCGCTGGTCTGGCGATTCACTGCTGCTGGCGTTCCACCTCAATCCCCGTGCAAAATGGCACGATGGTCGGGATGTCACCGCGCGAGATGTTCAATTCACTTTCGCGCTCAACAAAAATCCCGCGCTCGCCGGCAGACTGAGCACCGAGCTCGCGAACATCGACTCCGTAACCGTGACCGATTCACTCACGGCCGTGTTCTGGTTTCACGCGAGATCGCCGACACAGTTCCTCGATGCCGCGGCGCAGATGCTGATCCTTCCCGCGCACCAGCTGGAGAAAATTCCGGTGGGGTCATTGCGCGAAGCGACGCCTACGCCGATTGGAAGCGGACGCTTTCGCCTGCGAAGGTGGGACAAGGGCGCTTCGGTGGAAATCGTCGCCGATACTTCCAACTATCGCGGCCGGGCCAGGCTGGATCGCGTAATCTGGACCGTCTCGCCGGATTTCCCGACGGCGGTCACGAAGTTGTTCGCGGGAGAGGCTGATCTATTCGATACGCTCCGCCCCGAGAATCTCCGTCAGCTCGCGCGCGCGAGGAACCTCGGGATAATCACCCTGCCCGGAATGGACTACGCCTTTTTGCGGTTCAATCTGCGCGATCCCGCCAACAAGGAGCGGCCACACCCGCTCTTCGGCGACCGCGAGCTGCGCCGTGCGATAACGATGTCCATCAACCGCAACACGCTCGTGCGAAGCGTGCTCGACACCTTTGCGCTGGTGCCCGTCGGTCCGATCGTGCGGGCATATCCGTTTACTGATCCCCGCGGCTCCCAGCTCCCATTCGATTCCGCACGGGCCAGCCGGGTTCTCGATTCACTCGGTTGGATCCGTCGTGGTGCAGACGGATTGAGAGCAAAGAACGGAAGAGATCTCGCGTTCACTCTCATCATCCCAAATGGGAGCCTGAACAGAATCAGGATGGGACCACTGCTCCAGGAACAGCTTCGTCGCATGGGCATTAGCGTTCAACTGGAACAGCTCGAGACATCAACTGAAGGCGACAGGGAAGCCCACGGTACGTTCGACGCCGCGCTCAGCAGCTGGACCATGCCCTCCAGCCCGGACGGAATGAGGGACGCATGGACCACCCATGGCATCGGCAAGCAGGGCGTCAACTATGGGTCGTACAGCAATTCCAGATTTGACGCGCTGCTCGATAGTGCGCTTGCCGCCGATTCAGCCACCGCCCGGGCAAAATTCACAAAGGCCCTCGCTGTCATCAACGATGACGCGCCCGCCGTCTGGCTGTACGAACCCCGGAAAATCATCGGGATCCACAGACGAATCCGTACCGCCGAAATGCGCCCGGATGCATGGTGGTTTGACCTCGCGGATTGGTATATACCCCGAGTTGAGCGCCTGCTAAGGGACCGGATTCCCCTCGCGCGTTAAGGCTGCCGGGGACGACTTAACTCCCAAAAGGTGACATGAAAACGCCCCTATGGTGATACGAAACAGGCATTTCTTATTTGGGTGAAACATGGCATTTTAATGCACCAAATTACGCCCAAAAAAGGCCTATGATCCGTCATCAGAGTTACTTCGACACACTGGGTTCCATGCAGGAGGACAGCGCCTCCTGGCGATCAGTATTCGCCGGGCTGTCAGTCCTGCGTCTTGTGGACGCCTATACGGATACCGGGTCGTCCGTCGACCCGGCGAATTGGGCACAGCTGCACAGCGTGCGCACCGCGATCGAGGCAGTCGGCGAGGGCGACCCGGCTCGGGGCGTCCTGACCAACGTGCTCGAGGAAGTGACGACGCGCCGCGCGATCGACGACACCGTCTCCGTAGCACTGCTGGCGTACGGGCGTGCTCTGGATTACGAGGCAGCGTGGGGACTAGCAATCGACGTCTTCTCGACCGTCGCCAAGCTGACCCGTCCAGAAAAGAATCCGAAGCTCGCCGTCGAGGCGCATGTGCTCGTGGGCGGTGCCGCGCGTCGCAATGGCGATTGGGAGATCTCGGCGCGCGCCTACTCGCAAGCCGCCTATATCGCGGACACCCTCGGCGACCGACAGGGCGTGTTGACCGTGCAGGTAGGTATCGCGAACACCTACATGGCAAAGGGCAACCTGCCACAGGCGCAGACCATCCTCGACGACGTACTCGTCCAGGCGCGCGATCAGGAATTGCCGCAAGTCCAGGCGATTGCGCTTCACAGCCGTGCAGCGCTGGCGGCTCACAAAGGCGATCATTCCGAGGGAATCAAGCTCGCCCATGAGGCGTTTACCCTCACCAAGAATCCTACCGATCGGGATATGGTTCTTGATGACATCGCGGGCATGTTCACCTTGCTTGGCTTACGTGATGCCGCGCGCGATTCCCATCTCGTTCTTGCCGCCACGGCTCAAAGCAAAATGGTTCGGGCCAGCGCCACGATAAACTTGATGGAACTAGCGGCGGTCGATGGGATGGCGGAAGCGTTCGACTCCTACGCGCGCGAACTTGCGAATGCGCGCCTCTCACCCTGGATTCGCGCGCACTATCTGCTTTTCCTTGGCGAAGGTATGGACCGACTTGGTCGCCGCGATGCGTCCGAGGAAGCGCTCAAAGAGGCGATCTCATTCGCCGATGCGAATCAGATTCACCAGGTTTCGTTCAAGGCGCAGGTTGCACTCTCGGCGGTTCGCGCCGTCCCGCCCCCGACCAAGCCGTTTGTTGCGCCACCCACATGGGTGCCCGAGGAAGTCAGCTCAGTTGTTCGCGCAATGTCCGAACTGCGCAAGACGGCGGTGGCTGCCGCGTAAAACTGCCGGCAGCCCCCCGTCCGTTTCGTCTAGTGACAGGTCGATGAGCCGTTAATTACCGGGCAGATGTCGTTCTTCGGAGCGGTCATGTCGGAGCAAGCGGTGAGGACGACGGCGGCGATGATGACGGATGCTGCGAGAAGGCGGCGGATCATTTGAAAAACTCCTGAGGAAGGAAGCGAGAGGACGTTGAGGAAC
>DATHGO010000131.1:0-4496 GCA_035317585.1 Gemmatimonadaceae bacterium
TGAACGTGAACCTCGATCTCTGGATTCCCACGAAACCATGGCTCCTTCATGTCGAGAATCCGCGAGTACTCCAGATAAAGCCCGGGCTGAATCGGTGGTGAGCCGCCACCGCCACCACCACCACACGTCTCACCGCAGGAAATCAGGCTCGACCCTTTGAGAGCCATTGGCTCGAGCGTGCCGATCGCGCTGCCGTTCTGGTCGCGTACGTTCCTCGACCCCGCTGCATTCATCGGCTGGCTGAATCGCGTCTCGACCGGCACGATCGACAGCGTCGGCTGCGCGGGGGCGACCTTTCGATCGAGCGCGATCTCTTTCCCCTTCTCGTCGAACGCCACGATCGGCTCCGACTCATCGAGCTGCGAGACGACGAGAACGTCCGCCTTGCCCGTCCACGATTCGCGGTGTTTCTCCACCGGCATGTAGAATTCGAGCGGTCGAATCGCGGCCAGGGTGCCGAACACATCGCTCTCGCTACCGCGGGTCTGCGCGGCCATGCTTTCGAGCAGGGCTCGACCGTCCTTCGACTTCAGATAGGACGCGAGCTCGAGCTTGTGCTCGCGAAATGGAGCCGAGCGCATGTCGCGTTTGAGACGCTGTCGCGCGGGCTCATTGTCCATCGCCACCGCCACCAGCCGCGCGATCTTCGTCAGCGCGACGCGTTCCTCGCTGGGTGCCGCTGGGGTAGGCTCTGTTACTATGCCGTTCGACGCGGAGGGACCGACTGTGCGGCTGGATGGATCGGCACAGCCGGCAAGCGCCCCGAACAACGCGAAAACAAGAACTCCGTCGCCACGTGTGTGTCTCATACTTCCTCCTCGGCGAGTGGTGCGGTTGGTGAAGCGCGCACTCTATTCGCCCGCGGAGGAGCAAGCGTAATCCGCGAACCGCTTACGAGATCACTTCCCCTCGCGATTGCGATGAAGGAGCGACTACGGCCATTAGGATCGCGGCCACGAGGGCCAGCGTCGCGCCGAACGCGAACGCGCTCGGCGACCCGGAACGGTCCCAGATCCAGCCGAAGATGAGAGACGCGGGCAGAGCGCCCAGGCCGATCGCGAGGTTATACCATCCGAACGCCGCCCCACGTCGAGCCTTTGGGACGACGTCGGCGACGAGCGCCTTCTCGGTACCCTCTGTCATACCGTAGAAAATGCCGTAAACCGCAAACAGCGCCCACGCCTGCCACGGAGCACCCGCCCACGCGAACGCGTAGTATACCGCGGCGTAGAGCAGCCATCCTCCGACGATCAGCGGCTTGCGTCCGAGCGTATCAGAGAGCCCTCCGCCGTAGGTGCCAGTCGCGGCTTTCACGAAGTTGAGCAGCGCCCACAGAATCGGCGCCAGTGCAATAGGCACACCGAGTTGATTCGCCCGCAGCAACAAAAACGCATCGGTGGAGTTTCCGAGCGTGAACAGCAGGACGACAACCAGATACGCCCAGAAACGCCCGCCCAGAGAGGCCGAACCTTGGCCGGCGTCCCCGGTTTTGCCGTCGCCGTGTCGGGGGATGTCGCGCACGACCACGATCAGCACCACCATTGCGATCGCGGCCGGAATCGCCGACAGCCAGAACACGTTCCTCATGGCGTGCTCGTCGCTTGGCAACAGGTGCCCGCTGGTACTGAGTGCGCCGACGCCGTGAGCCCGGAGGATAAAGAACGCCAGGAGCGGACCAAAGACCGCACCGGCGTTGTCGGCAGCCGCGTGAAAGCCGAATGCGCGTCCGCGCGCCTCGGGCGCCGCCGAATCGGCGAGCAGTGCATCCCGGGGAGAAGTGCGGATTCCCTTGCCTACCCGATCGGTGACGCGAATCGCCAGCACCTGTCCGGCGCTGTGCGTGGCGGCAGTAAAGGGGCGCACGATCGACGCCAGGAGATAGCCCGCCACGACAAACGGCTTCCTGGTCGAGACTTTGTCCGACCACCACCCGCTCAACAGCTTGAGCAGCGATGCGGTCGTCTCCGCCGTTCCCTCGATCGCGCCGATGAAACCGGCGTTCGCTCCAAGAACTCCCGCGAGAAAAACAGGAAGCAGCGGATAGATCATCTCGGTCGAGACGTCGGTGAAGAAGCTCACCGCACCGAGTCCGATGACGTTGCGCCCGAGTTTCGGACGCGGCTTTTTCTCCACTGCGGGGTTTACGATGCTCGCACCTCGGAGTGGTCGCCCACAGTCACCTCACCCTTCACACCTTCGACCACCGTATCGTCGCCGACAAGCGAGTTCTTCAGAACCGATTTCGTGATCTTCGCGTTCGATCCGACGATCGAGTGGCTGACCTCGGCGCCATCGAGCACCGAGCCCGCCCCGATCGAGACGTTGGGCCCGATCTTCGACTTTTTCAGAGTTACGTTGTCCTCGATGTAAACGGGGTCGATGATCGTTGAGTCACCGACGTTCTTCGGCCGGCGCGCGCGTCCGCGTCTGAGCATCGCCTCGTTGGTTTCGATCATCGTCTCGATCTTTCCGGCGTCGTACCAGCCTTCGACGTCGATGACTTTTATCTTGGCGCCCTTGTCGATCATGTACTGGAACGCGTCGGTGAGAAAGTATTCGCCCTGATTCTTCGGCTGCTGGAGAACGTGCTCGATTCCCTCGAACAGCAGCTTCCAGTTCCTCATGTAGTAAAGCCCGATGTTGGCGCGCTTCGATATCGGAGTCGTCGGCTTCTCGACGATCTTCGTCATGTTGCCATCCTTGTCCGTGACGACGACGCCGAACCGCTGGTAGTCCTCCACTTCCTTGACCCAGATGATTCCGTCGGCGTCCACGCTCTTCACTTTGGACAGATCCGCATCGAAGATCGTGTCCACGAAAATGATGAGAACGGGCTGGTCCACGTAATCGCGCGCGAGCGCGATCGCGCCCGCCGTGCCATCCTGCACCTTCTGCTCTATGAATACGGATGGCACGTTCATCTCGGCGCGCGCGTACTCCTCGACCTTTTCCTTGAGATGACCCGTGATGTAAACGATCTCCTCGACGTTGCCCAGCTTCTTCAGCTCGTCGAGGACGTACGACATCACTGGCTTGCCCGCGACTTTCATCATCGGCTTGGGCGTGAGATAGGTGTGCGGACGAAGCCGGGTTCCCTTCCCCGCCAGCGGGATGATCACTTTCATGGCTCGGTTGTCCCCTCCCGGCCGTATTTGTCGCTGAGACGGACGATGTCGTCGACTTCCGGCGTCGATACTTCAAGCACATCGCAATCGGTCACCGCGATCATCTGATGAATTGTTCCCGGCGTGATTCTGAATGATTCACCGAGCAGGAGCTGGACGTCGTCCAGAATGTCGTCGCCTTCTCTCTGAACGCGATACACTATCTCGCCCCAAAGCAGGTAAATCGTTTCGTCCTTTCTGTTGTGATATTGCACCGACAGCTCGTGGCCGGCGTTGATATGGAGGATCTTCCCGACGTACCGCTCGGACTGTGCCCAGATGGTCTCGTGTCCCCACGGCTTCGGCACGTGCGTCACCTTTACCCGCCCGGACTTTGGTCTGACGGCGGGCCGCGTGGCCGTCGCTCTCGATTTCGTGGCCTTCCTGGCTGGTTCCTTTTTTGGCATGCATAAATATCTCTGGTGAAGTCACGTCCAGCCACTTGAGACGGCGCTGCTGAACGCGCACCGACCACGTTGGTGGCGGCGATACTCGATCCGCGCAGAACACGCTGATTGGTGGGCATGTTTTCTGCTTTTCGGTGTAGCACATGATTCTTTCGCCGAAGCATCTTCCGCGCCTCGTCGCGACTACACGGCTCTTTACCAGCTACGGCCTCCGCGACTTCGCCAACCGTCAGGGACTTCTGAGTCTCGACGGTGCGAGCCTCGATGGCGAGGAGACCGTGCAGGGCGATCTCGCCGCCAAAGCCAGAGCATTCCGGGAGCGGCTGGTAGAGCTGGGACCGGCCTACATAAAACTCGGCCAGGTACTTTCGACACGCCCCGACCTGCTGCCCAAGCCGTATATCGACGAGCTCGAACACCTCCAGGACGAGGTGCCCCCGATGCCCTTCGAGCAGGTCGAACGGACGATCGAAGAGGAGCTCCACGCGCGCATCAGCAAGCTCTTCGCGTCCTTCGATCCGGAACCGCTCGGTAGCGCCAGCCTTGGCCAGGTGCACGCCGCGGAGCTGCGCGACGGGCGCAGCGTGGTGGTCAAGGTGCAGCGTCCGAATCTGCGCGAGCAGCTCGCCGAGGACATCGAGTTCTTCCGGGAGCTGGCGACTTTTCTGACGGAGCATACATCGGCCGGATCGCGCGTCGATCTCATCGGCGTCGTGCAGCAGGTGGAGCGCGCGCTGGTGGACGAGCTCGACTACCGGACGGAGGCGCGCAACGCGGCGGCCTTCAGGAAAGCGCTGGCCACCTTTCCCCACATCCTGATTCCTCGGGTCATCGATGCCTACACGACCCACAAGGTGCTCACGACCGAGCGCATCAGGGGAGTGAAGATCGACGAGATCCCACCCATCAGCCGCATCGAATACGA
>DATHGO010000132.1:0-2164 GCA_035317585.1 Gemmatimonadaceae bacterium
AGTCGTGCGAGAAATCTTTCCGAAAGTCCCCGCTGTGATGACTTTCTCGACAATGGTAAGACATACGCCTTCCGGAAAGCACACATCCACCGAGTTTGAGGAGTCCCAGGCAGTAATGGTGAATTGCCGCAGCTCTGACTCTACGGGTGCGTCCCGCCGTCGTTGCAACGCATCAACAAACTCGCGGTTTACCACTCCGGCAATCGATTCGACCGCGCCTCGACGCGTTGAGGTCGTCGCGATCAACTACGATGGCGCGTCGCTAGTTCACGAACTTGAAATCCGAATTCGGAGTAGAGACCGGAAGAGTCCTTCGGTTACAAGATCCACAGGTCAGCGCGGACACTTCTCGATACAGCAGCCCTCGCCTGACTCCCTGGAAATCGAAGCCGTCTGTCCAAATGGTACGGGCAGGCAGACCGCAACCAGCGGGAAGCTTGCCCTGTATTTGGCGCCCGGCCGGGATACGACTGTGCAGCTCCAAATTGACCAGCGCCGTTGCGGGCGAATGTAACATTTGGCCCCCGAAATCCAGGCCGTGTTATAGCTTCTAGCAGTTGATGCAGCCGCGCCGCGCGCGGAAGGAGGCTCGATGAATCTGTCGCGTAAGACTGTGTCCCGCGTAGTCATCACGCTCCATGTTGCCGTTCCGGCGCTCTCTCCTCCGGACCTCTCCGCCCAAACCAACTGGCGCGAAGTCAGAAGCATCAAGCTCGGTCGATTCCGCGCACGCGTCGACGTCTCCTCGGCACACACGGTGCGCCTCGTCAGCCAGCTCGACACCTCGTACATCACGAGCGACGCGATCGGCCCTGATTCGCTCAAGGCATGGCAGGAGACTCTCTTCTCGCAGCTCGACAAGCCGACTCGCACCAAGTACGTGCTCGGCAACGCGGTTCTGGTCGAACCTTACGCGGCTGACTCGACGACGATCGGGTACGCGATCACCGTCGCCGACACCGGAGGAGCTGCGCGCACAGTCCTCACCGACAAGATGGGCATCGAGGAGTTTCTCGATTTGCTCGCGAAAGGCGTGGTCGCCGCCCAGACGTTGACGGACAGCGAGCTCAAACGGCCCGGACCGATCACTGGAAAGCCGATTTCGCTCGCCAAGTCAGTGAACTTCGTCTATCCCCGTACAGCGAAACTCGCCGGATTGTCCGGCTCGGCGCTCGTGCAGTTCGTCGTCGATACTTCGGGCCGCGCGAAGCCGGAGTCGATCACATGCCTCGAAGCGACCTACAAGGATTTCGCCGACGCGGCCACTGCCGTGGTCAAAACGATGGAGTTCAGCCCGGCGGAGCTCGAGGGACACAAGATCGAGCAGCTCGTACAGTATCCGATCGACTTCAAGCTCAACGCGATTCTGCCGATCAAGCCGTTCGAGGTGCCAGCGCGGCGAGGACGACGCTAGCGCCGACAGCGAACGCTACTCGACAACTCCGATCAGGATCGTAGCGGCTAGATCCAATCCGCCCCCGCGGCGCCTGAACAGCCACGCGTACTGCGACCAACTCCAGCCCTCCGGGCCAACGGAGCGCTCGTCGACGAGCACTGTCCAAACATCTCCTCGCACCGACACGCGCCGGCCCCGGGTGTCCCGGGCATCCCTCAGACCCTCTGGATGTCCACGAAGTGGAAGACCCACGGTCAGGTAGTATTCGGGTGACTTCGGACAACCGGCGTGGACATCCGCACGTTTTGCCCGCGCCGACCCACGCGGCGGCGGCGGCGGCGGAACGCGAACGCCCGCGCACTGCGGATATGAGATCGGACCGCCCGCCCGTACGCCGTTCATCTTCAGAATCTGCTTTCGATTGTCAGTCAGCTGGTCGATCGCCGACCCCTCGGCCCGCGCAAAGGTCAGAGTGGGATCGATCCCCTGAACTCCGGAAAAGTTCTCCGGATACCCCGAGCGGGTTCCATAAGGGCGCGGGTCGTACCGC
Organism: Gemmatimonadaceae bacterium; assembly: GCA_035317585.1. GTDB lineage: Bacteria > Gemmatimonadota > Gemmatimonadetes > Gemmatimonadales > Gemmatimonadaceae > UBA4720. Next base: position 1,947 of record DATHGO010000132.1, read on the forward strand.
AGCCGCTCGAGATGAAACGGGTAGTTGTCCTCCCCTCCGGCGAGCTGCGCCCGCACGACGGCGGCGAAGATCTCGGAATCGGCGCGAATCAGAGACAGCTCCTCCTTTGGAGAAATCTTTCCAGTGATCGGAGTTCGCGGTGCTTCCCGCGATGGAAGCGATCGGCAGGCAGCGCTCGCGACCATGCACGAGCACCAGACCAGACCAGCAAGCGTCAG
>DATHGO010000133.1:0-8338 GCA_035317585.1 Gemmatimonadaceae bacterium
CAAGAACAAAACGGGGCGCCTCGACTGAGACGCCCCGCCAGATTGTGCCAGTGAAGCGGACGCGGCTTAAGAAGCCTTCGTCACGTTCTCGGCAGCTGGACCCTTCTGACCCTCGACAATGTCGAACTCTACGGCGTCACCTTCTGCAAGGGACTTGAACCCCGAGCCGGAGATTGCACTGTAGTGAACGAAGCAATCCTTCTGCCCGTTGTCAGGTGTGATGAATCCAAAGCCCTTCGCATCGTTGAACCACTTCACTTTGCCGGTCGTACGCATTCCCTACTCCTGGAAAATTGTGTCTTGGGGAGCGGAATCACGCCCGACCCTCGACAATCTGATACGCGGGTCTCACGAACCCCGCATTTGACTTGAGCCCGCAGCAAGGGCTTTCACCCCTACTCCTGGCTCGACTTGGCGGAAAAATAGCAAGGACCGGCTGAGCAGACAATAGAGAATTCAGGGCCCGGTCTTATGCACCCCGATTACGAAATACTCGGTCTCCCCAAAACACGAGGTCGGCACTCCCCGGTGTTGTTCATAGGTCAGTGACACTTGTTTGCCAGCGTTCTGCTCGATGACGTGGGCAATCGAGTCGTTCCGCACCGTGAAAGAGAAGATCTGAGGCATCGTTCCGGGCAGGTTTGCCATGGCGAGCTCGCCTTCCCAGGTCTTACAGAGCCACCCTTTCTTGGAAATCTTCTGGACATAGCCCGCACGTTCGCCCAACGCATAGGTGTAGCCGAGCGTGACCCAAACCCACAGCGAACTGATGACCGCGGGAATGAGAAGAAGAATGAGCAACACGATCAACACCTTGGGTCGCTTCTTTTTTACCGGAGCGGAAGCAATAGGAGTTTCCGAAATTTCAGGGGTATCAGCCATCTTAGTTCCATTGAGGGGAAGCCGAGTACGATTTCATGCACTGCTCAGGCCACGGAATTAGCTTTCAGATTCAACACACGCAAGAACCGTTGACCACTATCGCGCGCAGAAAGACAGTGACTGCCATCGTGGGTGGCGTACCCGTCGGGTCGTCCCACCCCATCGTCGTGCAGTCCATGACCAATACCGACACGGCTGACGCTTCGGGTACGGCGCTTCAGGTGGCGGAATTGGCGAGGGCCGGAAGCCGGCTGGTCCGGGTAACAGTAAACAACGATGCCGCGGCGCGCGCGCTGCCGGAGATTGCGAGCAGACTGGCTGATATGGGCGTCTCTGTCCCACTGATCGGAGACTTCCACTACAACGGTCATTTGCTCCTCGTGAAGTACCCCGCAGCGGCAAAGACCCTCGACAAATACCGAATCAATCCGGGTAATGTGGGCGGAAAGCGGCGTGACGAGAATTTTCGAACGATCATCCAGATAGCGCTCGATAACGAGAAGCCCGTCAGGATCGGCGTGAACTGGGGCTCGCTCGATCAGGATCTTCTCACGACGCTCATGGACGACAACGCGCGCAGTGCCGAGCCGCAGGCCGCGAAGGAAGTCTACATCGAGGCGATGATCCAGAGCGCGCTACGCTCGGCGTTCATCGCCGAAGAGATGGGACTCGGCCATGACCGCATCATCATTTCTGCCAAGGTGTCAGGCGTTCAGGATCTCCTGGATGTATACCGTCAGCTCGCAGCCCGATGCGATTACCCCCTGCATCTCGGTCTCACCGAGGCAGGACTCGGCTCAAAGGGCATCGTCGCAAGCACGGCAGCGTTGTCGATTCTGCTGTCGGCAGGAATTGGAGACACGATTCGCGTGTCCCTGACTCCTCGCCCCGGTGGAGATCGGACCGAAGAGGTAAACGTCGCACAGCAAATCCTTCAGTCGCTCGAGCTACAGAGCTTCAATCCGCAGGTCACCGCGTGCCCCGGGTGCGGTCGCACCACATCGACTTTTTTCCAGCACATGGCGGAAGACATCCAGACCTATCTGCGGGAGCAGATGCCAACGTGGCGCGAAAGGTATCCGGGCGTAATAGAAATGAAGGTCGCGGTGATGGGATGCGTCGTTAACGGACCGGGTGAGTCGAAGCACGCGAATATCGGCATCTCACTGCCTGGAACCTTCGAAGACCCGAAGGCGCCCGTATACGTCGACGGCAAGTTGATGGTCACCCTCAAAGGTGAGACGATCGTTCCAGAGTTTCTGAGGATACTCGAGGAATACGTCGACAAGACCTACGGCGCGAGCACCCCGGCTACGCTCGGGTAGCGCCAGCTTCAGCTGGCGAGCTCCTGAAGCTCGCCGGAAATCTTGTCGAGCTCCCCCATGATCGGAGCGTCGAATCCAAGCTCGCGAAGCCTTTCGTAGACCTGGCGATACCAACGACCTGTTCCGGCTCTGCCCCCACCGAAGCGACTCCAGATCGTCTCGGTATCCACGGTTCTCCTCAGATCCGAAAGGATCGACGACGCATTGTGAATCTTGTCGGCGGCACAGACCCAACGCGCCTCTTCGCTCGCGCCTGACAGCCGCTCCAGATAGTCTGTCTTGCGGTCGTCGCCGGAAAGCTCCACTCCGTCGTCGTCGTGGCGGCGGTAGGTTACAGCCAACACGGTATCCAGAACTTTCGCGCCGAATTTGTCGCCGATTCGTTGCTCCAGCATCTCCCGGGAATAACCCTCCCGAACACAGTCCTCGATTACGTCGTGAAGGATCCCGGCAACGACGGTATCGCTGTCGCAGCCATATCGGGTGAGAATCACCGCCACGTTCGCGGGGTGCGTGAGGTAGGGAAGTTTCGTTCCCTTTCGCACTTGGCGGTCGTGATGCTTGGCCGCGAACGCGAGTGCGTGATTGATTACGTCAGAGTAGCCGGTGACTGTCATTGCTTCGTTGTTGCGAACCAGGACACGAGTCGTTCAAGCCCTTGCTGGTCTTCGGCATTGAACGCATCCAGTCGGTCAGAATCTACGTCGAGAACCGCGATTAAATCACCCCGCCTATCGAGAACGGGGACAACGATCTCTGACCGGGATCGGGCATCACAGGTGATGTGTCCGGGATACTTGTCGACATCGGCGACGACTACGGTTTCCATTTCCGCGGCGGCCGCTCCGCATACTCCCTGACCAAACGCAATGTCGAGGCAGCCGAGGCTTCCCTGATACGGTCCGACTCGGAGAAGCTGTCCGGGTACAACGACACGGTAAAAACCGGTCCACAGATAGCCGAATGCGTGGTGCACCAGAGCGGCCATCGTAGCCATCGCTGTGACATCGTCGTCGATGCCCTCGAGAATGGCATCGCTGTGCCCCTTCAACTCGGCGTATGCCCGAGCCTTCGGGACGTTTCTCAGATCAGGAATTGTCTCGGCCATTACCTCTACCGCGCTGTCGCGAGCTCTGGCTGAAACGCTCCTGATTGTCGAGTGGCCCCGAGCATTTCCTCGCGCGTCTCCAGTTGCGGCATTTCCGCATCCCAGAGCACAAGTCCGTGAATGCGCATATCAGCTCCGCGGAGACTGGCTACGGCGGTTCTGATCCCCTCTACAGTAGTGTGGGCAATTCGCGCACAGAGTATTACGTCCGGAGCCGGAATGATGCTGCTGGCACTCCGCTGCACGTAGCTGGTTGGAGCTGCGATGATGATAAAGTCATAGCGGCGCTGCATGCGAGCGAGCTCTTTGCGCACCTCCTCAACGACGTTTGGCTCCGGAAGTCCGGAGCGCCGCGTGCCGCTCGGAAGCACATCCAGCGGACGGTCGCGACCGATGGTCGTCGGAATGATCGCTTCCGGCCAGGTTGCGTTGCCCGCGATGATTCCCGACAGGCCAGGATCAGGTCGGATTCGCAGGACGCTTGCAACGCTGCACGTTGTGGGGTCGACGTCAACAAGTAGAGTGCTCCGCGCCTCATAGGCTGCGGATGCAGCCAGGTTCGCCGCGACAGTCGCGATAATGCCGGGGTCGTCGCCCGTGATCGTGACGATCGGAACGCTCGCTTCTACCGACGCGATGTGCAGATAAAGGGTTCTATAACTTTCTGATACGACATCGATCAGCGGTGGTGCCTCGACATCAGCCTGGCGGCGGCTTCTTTCCACGACGACTTCCGGCGGCTTTATCACGGTAAGCACGCGTGCGCCGCTTATTTGCTCCGCCTCACGCGGGTCAGCGATGTGAGGGCGTTTGAGCTCCGTTCCGAACGACGCCGCAAATCCAACAGCCAGCGCGAGTACTACCGCGGCGGCGAGCATCGCCCACGGTGGAGCGCCAACATTGGCAAGATCCCGTGCGTGCGCTGACTCACGGTCAATGCGCGTGTTCTTCTGGTTTATCTGATCCAGCTGAGCTACCGCAGCGTTATAGTTCTGCTGGGCGGTCGCGCGCTGAGCGGCGAGCTTGGTGGTATCCACCGTTATGACGGGCTTCACCACCGGGGCGGGGGTCGGGCGTATCAGCGCCAGCTTCCCGCGTATCTCGCCGCGTTTCGCATCGGCGATTGCCTGTATTTGACGGCCAATCGCGTTGGCTCTCGACGTCAGCGACAGATATACCGGGTCAACTCCTCCCATCGCACCGAAATTGTTCCGATCGCGCTCAACATCTGCCAATGAGTCGAGCAGTACCCGAACTTTAGGATCGGCGGCCACTGGGGGCGATGCGGCTAGTGCGCGATAGGAGGTGGGAAGGGGAGCGTTTTCGGCTCTGTCGATCAAACGATTGAGCGTTGCGAGCTCCGCGCCCAGAGAGTCGCGTTGCGCGCGGACCGCCGGCGGGAAGGTGTCAATGACAGCTGCCGGAACGGGCATCAGAGCGCGGCGTGTTGCATTCAACACGGAATCCGTGGCGGTCAGTTCCGCCAGATACCGGTCTCTCGCGGCGACGGTCGGACTGGAATCCGTTCGGCTCTCGATGCTCGCGGCCACCGCCAGTGCCTTTCGTGAAGCATTTCTCGGAACCACGACGAATGCGATCAAAGCGCCGATGAAGACTACGCCGCCAACGATGCCAAACACTACGACCCGGCGTAGCGCGTTCCTGGCGCGCGCCGCCATCCAGAGGTAAGCAGAGCCCCCGCTCATCCGTGCAATGCTATGAACGTTCATCAGTCAAAGATTCACTGAGTATGGCGCGGGCGCGAGAGGGTCCGTTCCGGGAAGCCATCCCGACAGGTACGGGCCGGGGTCGCGCTTGTTTGCTCGTCAACAACGCAATCTAAGCGCCGAGCCCTTTTTACGGGATGACAAAAAACGGCGGAGCGTTTGCCCCGCCGTCTTCTCGTCCTCAAATCAGCTTACTGAACCGTGATGACACCCTTCATGTTCAGCGCGAGGTGCGGAACGCAGTGATATGGATATTGGCCGGGCTTGATGTTGCCGAACGAGACCGTGACTGACTCGCCGGCGTTCATCTTCAAGTTGCTGGAAAGCTCACCCATCTTGTCCGTGCCCATGTTGGCATCGAGCTGGCCTTTTACATCGGACGGAATCGTCGCGGGATCGAACGCAACGTTGTGGGGACCGCCGCTCACCACGACGAACTTGACGCCATCACCCTGCTTGATCGTGAAGTTGGCGGGCTCGAACCGATAGCCCTTTGCATCTCCAACCATATTCACAGTCTTGGTTGTGCCGGTAATGGGAGCCATTGCGACGGCACCGCCTGTCGCGCCCGCGGTCGTCGAGCTGCTACCCGTAGTTGTCGTCGTCGTCGAGCTCGTATCCACAGCAACATGCGTCGTGTCAGCAGGCTTCTTTTCTCCGCCTGCGCAGGCGCCGAGCGTAATTACTCCAACCGCAACCGCCAATCCGTAGAACCGCATCTTTTGAGGCCTCCCAGAGCCGTACAGTAGTGCACTTGCAAGAGTAGTTTTTTCCCCTTCAGAGATTGTGAATTTATTCACAAGCTCGCTAACATGCAATCAATAGCTCGCCAACGTGCAATCAATGCGACACTTTCGCCACTCATGATTCGTGCCCTTATGCTGCGGCGCGCCGGATGATCGCAATTCCCGCGCTCGACCTCCGAGGAGGCGCCTGCGTTCAGCTCGCGGCTGGTTCATACGATCAGGAGCTTATCCGGATCCCCGACCCTGTCGGAGTCGCCATTGCCTGGAGGCAATACGGATTCCGGCATCTTCACCTGGTCGATCTGGATGCGGTGGCTGGACGTGGAAACAATGCGCCCGAGGTTCAGGCCGTTCTGGCAGCGACCGACGCCGAAGTTCAGCTGGGAGGGGGGATACGGACAAGGGAGATGATTCAGCGCTCGCTCGATGACGGAGCCCAACGCGTAATCATTGGCACGCGCGCGCTGGAAGACCTCGACTGGCTCGCGGAGGTGAGCAGCCTTTTCCCCGGTTCCGTCATCGTCGCCGCGGATGTCCGTGATCGGAAGATTCTGTCTCACGGCTGGACGCGTACCCAGCCCAGGCTCGTGCTCGACCTCGTCCAGGAGCTCAATGGGCTGCCTCTCGCAGGTGTGCTGGTAACCGCCGTACATCGGGAGGAGGCGATGCGCGGCACGGACTTGCCACTCATGGAGGATGTCGCCGAAGCGGCGGATTTTCCCGTCTTTGCATCAGGTGGGCTCGGAAGCCTCACCCATCTACGCGCATTAGCGGACCGCGGTGTTGCAGCCGCGGTCGTCGGAATGGCGCTTTACAGTGGTGCGATGGATCCGTGGGTCGTGGCCGAGGAATTCTCGGAATAGTTGCGATTGCCTCGTCGGCGCTCCGCCGTCGTCAGAACGAACCAATCGTGCGCGGATTCAGCTTCGATGGATCGCCGACGTACGCAAAGCGAAACCCTTTCATGTATTTCCGCGCCACTCTCTGAACAGCTTGCGGGGTTACGCTCTTTAATTCGTCAACGAAGCGGTCAGCCTCCCGGAAGTCGCCCTCATAGAGCTGTGATCGCGCCAAAAAGTCCGCCTGCGCGGCATTGGTTTCGTTGTCGAGAAAGTATTCGGTTATGAATTGTTCTTCGAGCTGCTTGAGACCCACGGGGTCGAGCATCCCCTGTTGGAGATCCACGATCGCGGCGTGCATCAGCTTCAGTGTCGTGTCCGGCGAAGCCGTCGAAACGTATAGTCCCCCCGTAGTCGCCGCGCGATCTACGAAAGGGGCGTGCACGTCATAGGTGAGGTTTTGACGGGTCCGAATCTCCGCAAACATGCGGCCCGTCAGAACCGAAGTCGCGACCCTTAGCGCCTGATAGTCCTCACCGCTGGCGAGCGGGCCGCTGTAGTAGCCCAGTATATAGTTGGTGGGCAGCTGCCGCCGCTCGATCACGACCGCCGTTGGTGCTTCGGGAATGCGCGGAGGCGCAGTCCACTTGTAGCTGCCACGAGGAAGTTGCCCGATTGACTGGGTCACGAGTCGCTCGATGCGCGCGCGGTCAACGTTCCCCACAACGACCAGCAGCATTCGCGACGTTACGAATTGTGCGCGATGATATTCACGCAATGACGCCGAGTCGAGAGCCTGGATCGACTTCTCGTTGCCGACGACTGAGACCGCGTATGGATGGCCCACATAGGTGATGCTGTCCGCGAGGTAATCAGCCAGAGCATCGGGATCATCCCGCCGCTGTCTGATTCCCGACAGGTATTGAGCCTTCACCAGGCCAATTTCCGACTTGGCCAGATTCGGATGCATTACTCGATCGGCGAAGATCGACCAGGTGGAATCGAAAACCTCCGTGCTCGATCGAATTCCAAACATTGTCCAGTCCGCGCTCGGAGCAACCACGATCTCGCTTCCCAGGAGTGACATCGCGCGCCGCAGCGAATTCTTGGGATATCGTTGGGTGCCGCGCTCGGAGACCTCGAGCAGGATCGGCTCTATGCCTGCGTTCGCCTCGGTCACCTGCCGGGCTCCGCCCAACAGATAGAGGTTCGCCGCGACAACATTGTTGGCGTTATTCTGCCGAAGGATGACGTGCACGCCGGATACATCGAAGCTCGTCGTGGCCGTCGCGATCGCCATCGCAATTGAGAGCAGCATCAGCGTGTCCCCGCCATCACGAGATCCTGCGGAGCGAGTTTCAGCGACTGACGCACCTCAGGCGCGATCAGAACTCCCGTAATGTGTGGCTTCCCGACGATATAGCGACGCGCGTATGCGCGCAGGTCTCCAATTGTCTGCTGTGCCATGTAATCAACGTATCCCATATAGTACTCGAGGCTGGCGACGCTCCACCAGAATCCCAGAGTGTGTTCAAACCCCGAAGCCCGCTCACGATCGAACGCGGAAGTTACCGCCCGATGCGCTTTGACTGCCTCGAGCTCATCGGATGTGAAGTAGCCCGGCGTATCGAACTTCCCGATCTCGCCATAAAGGGCAGCAAGCGCATCGCGAAGTTGTTCAGGCGATGTCTGTCCACTGATGGTAATGGGT
>DATHGO010000134.1:0-3792 GCA_035317585.1 Gemmatimonadaceae bacterium
AGCCTGTTCGCCGGTCGTGGCACTGGAGGGTTTTTCTTCCGAGAGACGAACGTCTTCTCCAACGCGGGCAGAAACTTATCGTACCTCGACCCCGGCTCCCACAGCACCCACCCGTCGAACCCCGCATCGTACACGCCGCGCTTCTGCTCCTCGATCTCGTGGGGTCCGTACTTGGGATTCCCGATGCTGAACGCCTGCAGCCACGGGCGCACGTGCTCACCCTTGATGCCAAGCTTCTCGTCGCGCTCACGAGCGCGGGAGATCGCGATGTGGACGACGTCGTAGGGATCCGCATTGGGATGCGGAAGCTGGAACGAGCCAGGCGGATAGTGTGACGGATAAACCATCGGCAGCACGACATCCACCGACTGCGCGATCGGCTCCCACTTCTGCCCGACCTCGAGCGTGCCCCCGACGGTGGTTACGAGGCCGAAAATGTCGGCCGTCGTTCTCACGCCGAGCTTCGCGAAGCGTTCGCGTGCGGCGCTGAGGAATTCAGAGAGCACCTGCGGCTTTGTCCGGCCGTTCTGCTCCGGAAATACCTGGGGCGGCAGACTCTTGTACGGCTCGGGGAATCGGATGTAATCGAACTGGATCTCGCCGAACCCCATCTTGATCGCCTCTTCCGCCACGCGGAAGTTGTACTCCCAGATCGCGTTCGCGTACGGATTGACCCACGTCTGTCCCTTCTTGTCGTGCCAGGGGGTGCCGTCCGCCTTCCTGATAGTGTGATTGGGATTGTTCCGCGCCGTCACGGAATCCTTGAACACGACAATGCGCGCAACGGGCAGAATTCCATGGGCACGAATCGTATCGACGAGAGCACGAAGATTGTGCGCCTTCACCTGCGTGCCCGCATTCTTCCTCACCATCGGATCGCTCGACTCGTAATTCAGGCCAAATTCGTCCTTCACGTCGATGATGAGCGCGTTGATCTCGGTCGAATCGGCGATGCCGATGAGGTGCTTGAGGCGACGAGTGTTCGCGCCGAAGCGGAAAACGTAAAGGCCGCGCGCCGGAAGCGTGCCCTTGATCAGTGAATCGAGGACCGGTGGAGTCGGATGCTCACCGACCACTACCTGGCGACGTGCCGCAGTGTCGGTGTCGGCGGCCGCGCGCGCGGGCGTGTTGGCTACTGGCCGATCCAGTGTGTCCGCGGCCGCACGGACAGTTGTGGCTACGCTCGCGGTGGTCGGGTTGGCATCCCCATGAATGGACACGGACTCCGGTGTGGGGACAGGCGTGGTGTTTCCGGCGGATGCCTCGTGCGTACCCGTGCAGGCGAGCACCGACGCTGCTGTCGCCGCGACTATCGCGAGGGTGATCTTCTGAAATTGCATGCTTCTACGGTATGGATGTCGGCAGGGGACGGAGAAAATCTAATCACAGACACGAGCAAGGTCGCAATGATGCTCAGCGTCGGAATTGGGGCGAGGGAGCCGGAGGAGGGTGCGAGCTAGCCAGGTGTAACGGCGAGGACTGCTTACGAGGTGTTACGGTATATTTGGCAACGATGCGCAATTCCAGCCTGCTCCTTGCCGCCTTCATCGGCGCCTGCGCGCTGCCGTCTCCGCCTCCGCCAACGGCAGAATTCCTCGTGTCCGCCGGCGACCAGACGTACTGGGTCCGGAGCGACAATTCGGGACTCAAAATCCGCGGCTCCCCGCTCATTCTGGCGCGCACCGATGGACGCTACTACGAGATCTTCGTCGGAGAGATCGATCGCTCTTTTCCCCGCGCGCTCCTGAGCGGCGAGCGGGTGTTCCGACGCGAGCTCGCGACGGGCGACTCAGCCGTCATCTACGACGACACCGCGATCGTCCACCTCGCTGAAGAGTACCATCGCCAACATCCGCGCGCCCCGCTGCTCGGCCCCGACGATGATCCGGACGACGACGTCGACATTACCGCCGTCGGGGAGACGGATATCCTGAATGTCCTCGGCCCTTACGTGGCGCTCGAGCACAGGCTCACCATCGAGCGCACGAACGATCACGACCAGGACGACACGACGCGAGCGGTGATCGACATCCGGAATGGAAAGCCGGCCGCGCTCGATCGAATGCTGCGCGATTCCACCGTCCAGGAAGCGGCCGGCGAGGGCGGACTCGTGAATCGCAGGTGGAGACACGATGGCTACGATGTCGTCTCCCACTACGATTCGGTCCACAAGGCGAACGCGCTGTCACTTCGGGATCGCCGCGGACGGGAGTGGAGGCTGGGACTCGTCGCATCGAGCTTCGTCCAGATATTCTGGCTCGACAAGCCACGCGTAGACGCGGAGACTCGTCACGCGCTGGCACGCGCGTTCAATGATGCGACGGCCTACGGAGAGCGGATCCAGCAGGTGTCGCGGAAGACACCGCACCCGAGAGCGCCCGTGAGAACGACGGGGCGCCAGACGTGAGCCGGCCGAAATCAGAGGGCAAATCATCGAGTGCGAGCTCGAAGACTGAACATGGCAACGCGATCATGAACGCCAAGGAGCGCAATGCGGGAGCGCGGGGCAACGGCCCACGCCCGGTTCACGAGACCCAGCACGAGACCGCGCAGCTCATGATGCCCCAGCACGCCAACGTGCTCGGTCACGTGTTCGGAGGCGTCGTTCTCTCGATGATGGACACCACCGCCGCCGTCTCGGCCATCCGACACGCGCGGATGGCGTGTGTGACCGTGTCGGTCGATCGCGTGGATTTCCGCGAGCCCATCCACGTGGGTGATCTCGTCATCATGAAGTCGAGCGTCAACTTCGTCGGCAGGACCTCGATGGAGATCGGGGTGCGCGTCGAGACGGAAAATCTTCTCACCGGAGTCCGGCGCCACACGAACTCGTGCTACCTGACATTCGTCGCCGTCGATCGGAACGGAAGACCGGTGCCCGTTCCGAAGCTAAAGCCGGAGACGCCCGAGGAATTGCGCCGATACGAGGCGGCGAAGCAGAGGAGAGAAAGAAGACTGCAGGAGAGGACGGAAGAAGGAAGACGAAGGTAGCCTGACTCGGCAGCCTTGACCAACCCCGTTCAACCGATCAGAGTACGCTTCATGGAAAGGATCTTCACAATCGAAGAAGCAAACCGGACGCTGCCGCTGGTGAGCAGGATCGTTGCGGACCTCGTGCGCGATCACGAAGCCTGGGAGGATAAGGTCCGCGAGTTCGAGCTCGCGACCGTGGGATCGCAACCGGAACATCCCGATGCGATCGCAGAGCTCCTCCAAGTCGAGGCGCAGCGTCTCGCGCGCGACATCGAGGGTTACATCGCCGAGCTGAACGATCTGGGCGTAATCTGCAAGGGCATGGACACCGGTCTGGTGGATTTTCGCGGACAGATCGACGGGCGCGATGTCTTCTACTGCTGGAAACTCGGCGAGCCGAGCGTGCTTTACTGGCACGAGATCGACGCCGGATTCGTCGGGCGGCAGCGCCTGCATCCGTTGGTGCTGACATCTCATTAGAGAAATCATGGCAAGACAGATAAGGCCGTTCAGCGGTCCCGACGGAACGAACTGGGGAGTCGAGGTTCAGGTTCCGGGCGCCAGTAACGCGATGATCGTGTTCCATCATCCGGGCGGCAAGACCGCGCGCCTCGACCGCTACGCCTGGGACATTTGGAGCGGCCCGGAGTCGCGCAGCGTGACATCTCGTGTCTCCGCCGACAAAATCATGCAAGCGCTCACGGACGAGAAGCTCCGACTCCTCTTCCGGCGGTCCATGCCAGTCTCGAACAACTCTACTCGGGTCGACCGGGCATCATAGGGTTTTGGATCGTCGCGCTGGTCAGTCGGCGTGGGGTC
>DATHGO010000135.1:0-3515 GCA_035317585.1 Gemmatimonadaceae bacterium
AGTGCACCGACCGTGAGTTCCTGCCGCCGCCGATTGTGAAAGCGATGGAGAAGGCGGGCGGGCGCGGCGCGTTGCAGGAGCGTCTTACCGCGCTGAAGCAGCTCGTCGCTGCCCTGTAAGGTCAGTCACGCGCGGCCTCAGGCCGGAACGTGCACGCGCTCCTTGATGTGCTTGAGATTCGCCACGATGGTGAATGTCATCACCACCAGCAGCGACCACGAGCTCCACTTGCCAACGTGCACCGAGGTCCAAGCGCCCAGCTGATCCGGATATCGCCAGATCCCGAAGAATGTGCTGATGTTCTCGGCGAGCCAGATGAAGAACCCGATGAGGAGAAACCCTATCAGAAGCGGCATCGTGCGGTCGCGATCGAGTGGACGGAACACCACCGTGGTGCGCGCGTACAGACCCAACGCCAGTGCCGCGAGGTACCAGCGCAGATCCGGGATGTAGTGGTGCGTGAAGAAGTTCGCGTAGATCGCCAGCGCGACCAGTCCCGCCATCCAGTACGGCGGGTGATGCCGGATCCGAATGTCGAAGAGCCGCCATGACTGAATGATGTAGCTCCCCACGGCCGCGTACATGAAGCCGGAGAACAGGGGAACCCCGAATAACTTTGTGTAAGCGAAGTCGGGATAGCTCCACGAGCCGATGGCTTCGGACGTCTTGAACACTTCAAGCCCGAAGCCGATGACGTGAAAGAGGGTGATCGCCTTCAGCTCATCCCACGTCTCGAGCTTCGCCCACACCATCCATGCCTGGATTGCGAGCGCGATGAGGAGCAGCAGGTCATAGCGCGGAATGCCCAGGATGCCTGCGCGCGGCATCCCGAACACCGCGAGAAAGAACAACCCCGCGAACAGGCACGCGCGTGCTTCCTTGATGCCGAACCAGAGGAACTCGACCAACGCCCGTCGCGCGCCAGAGAGACCCGGTCGCGGCTTTGAATCGAGCAGGTATGCGTCGAGCGAGAACGGTCGCGCCCTCAACGGATTGCTGACCGAACTCACGAAGAAGGAGTCCTCAGCTCACTGCCTTCTTCACGAGCGCGCCGATCCTTGCCTCGTCGGCGGCGGTCAACTCCTTCACCGCGAAGGCGGTCGGCCACATGTTGCCTTCGTCAAGGCTCGCCTTGTCGCTGAAGCCGAGCGTTGCGTACCTCGTCTTGAACTTCCGCGCGTCCTGGAAGAAGCAGACGACGTTGCCGTCCTTGGCATACGCGGGCATCCCGTACCAGAGTTTCGACGAGAGCTCTGGTGCGCTGGCTTTGATGATGGCATGGAGCCGCTCGCCCATGGTGCGATCCGGTTCCGGCATCGCGGCGATCTTCTCGAGCACGGCGCTCTCCTCGCCCGCCTTTCCTGCGCGCGGGCCGGGGCCCGCGGCGGACTTCAGCTCTTGGGCGCGCTCGCGCATCGCTGCTCGTTCCTCGTCCGTGAATCCCTTGGACGCCTTACCAATCGCTGTGGTGCTCTTGGCGGATTTCTGCGTGCCCTTCTTTGCTGGTTTCTTTTCAGCCATAGTGTCCGCTGACCTCGGCGAGAGCGTTTAAGAATGTCTGTTCGTTAGGCGGCAGTTCGCGACCGTATTCCGCGAGGCTAAAACCGAACAGACTGAAGAATCGACGTCAGCATTGCTCGATGATGCTCGACGTACGGCGTATACATGAAGACCAGCGTGACTCGGCGATTGCGGATACGCCGAGACCAGAATTCGACTTGCGCAGTCCCGCCGTAATCGTAATAAAAACCCTCCCAGAAAATTCGCGTGAGGTCCCACCCCGCGGAATCCGCCTGAACCTTTTGAACTGGTTGAAAAAAACGCTCCGCCGATTCGACGCCTCGTTGCGCTAACAACCTTGGCGAAGGGGCGGCGCTATCCTGCACGTAGACGCGCATGTGGGGCGCGCCGCACAAGCCATTCCATGGATCCCCCCCGAGGTGTGCCGTAAGCGCACCGAATGGCATCACACTATCCACGACGGCCGCATATTCTCGTTTCCATTCGCCTCTCGGACTTCGCAGCTGCTCCAGTCTGTTGCGGTCGGTCAGAATGCGGTCAGATACAGTTCCCGCCGGATGGGCGTCGCAAGAAACCAGGTTCGGCGGACCCGGTTTCCCTAGCCAAAGGGCGGGGATCTCAATCGAAAACCCGAGCGGTTCGACGATCAAGCGATCGCCGGCGATACGGGCCGTATCCCCTGTGGCGATGGCCGCGAGCTGCAGAGCGAGTCGTAGAATTCCTGTCCCAAGCATGAGAGGTATGGTCCGCCTAAGGCCTTAGTTCAGCTGCGGGCGATCCCGCTGCTACTTGCTTCTCGTTCCATTCGGCCAGCCACCCGCGAGAAACGCGTCGACCGCGCTGAAGAATCGCTCCGGATCTTCGACATAAAGGGAATGGCCCACCCCTCCCATGGCCTTCGGGAGGGCGATTGGTCACTGCATCAAGCATCACGGTCCGATGACGAACGTGCTATGGGTGGACCAATACTCGGAATACCCACCGCGAGCAATGTAGTTGCCCGGTGGAAGTTTATGGGCAATCAGGTCATTGCCGATCGTGAAATCGAAGATCTGTTTCTTGGTTTCACCGGGCGCAAAGATCCATTCCGATGGGTCAAATCGGAGCTCCCAATGGCTGATTCCTCCGGCCGGCCCACGTACATCGACTCCGAACGTGCGCGTACTATCGTATTCGGGAAAAATCGACGAATAATTCGACGCATAATAGGACGGAACCGTAGCCCAGTGCGCCGAACGGTTACGAACGATGACGGTCATTGAAAAGAAGCCGCCATCTTGCGCAGAGTTTGGATTTCCGGGCTCAATGTCCACGCTGATCTCAATCGAGTCTCCCGGCACGTGAATGGGAGATTCCGACGGCTGTGGGTAAGGCCCAGCGTCTCTAATGCAAGATCCCTGGCAATGCACTGTCCCCGCACATTTCCCAAGAAACTGGTTTCGAGGGTGCCCTCCTTTTCGCAGCAGCGAGTGAAGCATCTCGTGCCTCACACTGCCGCCATCGAGCATTGCAGCCGTGGTCAACACGATTCTGTTGGTGAAGGAGTTCCAATAACCTCCGAGAGATTCGCCGGAGCTGGAATTGTGCAGGACGTGATTCGTCTTGAACCAGGTCACCTCGCCGAGCGAGCCCGTCAATCCTGAACATGCCTGCGTCATGTTCCACCACGTGGAATAGACCGGGGGCGGTGAAAATTCTTCCGCGTCAGACGGGAACATTGGGTCCACAAGTCCCAAGAGACTATCGCATGCGACGAGGCCGAGGATGGCCGCGACCACCGGAACGATCAGCGACTTCCGGACTGGATAGATGCTTAAAGCCTTTCCGCGCATAAGAGACGATAACGAAAGTAAACCGGTGCCGAGGCGTTCGGATCGCAAGGTCGATCTGTTTGCTACCTAACGCCTTATTTCAGCTGCAAGCACACCTAACAATGCGCGCGCAGCGCGCAATCCGGAACCGCTTGTCAGCTGCAACGTTCGTTAGGCCGCACG
>DATHGO010000136.1:0-5531 GCA_035317585.1 Gemmatimonadaceae bacterium
GGTCGAATGTCCGGTCTCAAGTGCGCGTGGAGCCTCCTCGGTCGCGAACGTCGCTTCGTGAACGAGAATGTCGGCTCCAGCGGCCGTGGCGATCGTGCTCTCGGACGGTCGCGAATCACCCGTCAACACGATGCGTCTTCCGGGACGAGTGGGTCCGACCAGCTCTGAAGGCAGAATCGTGCGTCCGTCGGGAAGACTCACCGTCTCACCCTTGTGGATTTTTCCCCACAGCGGGCCCTCGGGGATTCCCATCTCGCGCGCCAGTTCCGGATTGAATCTGCCCAGGCGCGTCTCCTCGGCGATATGGTATCCGATCGCCAGCCGGTCTCCATGCTCGACCGTGAAAGGAATCACCGAGTATCCGTTCCGCTTGAGCGGAGTCTCCGGTGTGATCTCGAACACCTTGATCTCGAAGGCCTGCTTCTCGCTTCCGAGGGTGATTGCCCGCCACAGCATTTTTTCGGAGCCGGGCGGGCCGTAGAGATTCATCGGCTCGGTGCGCCCCTGGAGCGCGAGCGTGCGAAGCAATCCGGTGACGCCCAGCATGTGGTCCGCGTGCATATGCGTGAAGAAGATGTCGGACAGCGCGAAGCTGATCCCGTAGCGCATCATCTGCCGCTGGGTACCCTCGCCGCAATCGAACATGAGCGTCTCGCCCTCGCGGACGAGTGCCATCGACGAGACGTTGCGCTCGACGGTTGGCCGGGATGCGGACGTGCCTAGGAAGCGGAGGGATAACGACATGCGGGGGGAATATATCCTAGGCCGAGTCGGTGGCCGTTGTTACCATCTCCCGAGATGCTCGTCCTATGCATGTTGCCCAGCCTGTATGATTAAGCCGGGCAAAGAGTTACAGGCCTCAAGACAGAATTGGGGTCTTGACTTTGGGCGCGGATCCGCTAGTTTCAGTGAAGAGCGGCCCCGCGTTGTTCCGCGGGGCTTTTGCTTTGATCCGGTGCGACGGATCGGCCCGACCTGGTTCGAGGACAGTCTGTCGCGTTCGCGCGGGGCTGTAGCTCAGCTGGGAGAGCGCTGCAATCGCACTGCAGAGGTCAGGGGTTCGATCCCCCTCAGCTCCACTGCTTTTTCGAAAATTGATTAGCTGCCCGCCACCGATCGGTAGGACGTAGAGTTCCAATGACGGTGTGCGTGGCACGATTGGGCGGGCAACCGCCAAAATAGATTCGCCGCAGACTCCCAGGAGTTTGCGGCGTTTGTGTTTCTATAGCTCCGAGTGTCGTTCGGGGATCGAGTCAAACACAAAGGAACGAGTGCGAGGCGCCAGAGGCGTAGGGCTCAGTTTTCAGTTCAAACTGGGCCGACCGTACCCGCGCGGAATTTCGCGCGGGCCTTCGGTCGGGACCCATGAACACTTTGCGCCCTACTTTACCTCGAGATCTTTCGTTCCAGCCGACACGCCGTTCAGTATCACTTCGACGGTGTACTTCCCGACCGGCCAGGCGGATTTCTTGTCGACGTGAAACTCGGTGGCGGTCGTCCCGCCTGTCGGAGATATCGTCTGGCTCGATTCCTTCACGACCTGCTTGCCGTTGAAGGTCCATTTGGTGGTGATCTTGGCGTCCTTCGCTGCCCCGTCGGTGATCACCGACACGTACATGGTGTCGCGCACGCCAAACGAAGTAGTCTGGTTGCCGATTTTCTTGTCCGAGCCGACGCCCTTACCCACCTGAATGTCGCTTACGCGGATTGGCGCCGTATCCACCGCCACGGTGGCGGTCGTCGTCCCGAGCGATGTCGTGTCGGTCAAAGTCGTGTCATTCTTCTTGTTGCATGCCGTGAGCGTACCCAGCAGGATCAGCGCGCTCGCTAGAGCACCAACGCGGGTTGTCGATCGTGTCATTGGTTTATCTCCTCGCTAAGCGTCGGGGATCGTGAGCTCCAGACCGGGATGGATCAAGTCGGGATTTGGAATTTTGTCGCTATTGGCGGCGTGAATTTTCTTCCACTTGCCCGGGTCGCCGTAGAACTGCTTGGCGATCTTGCTCAGGTTGTCACCCTTCTTGACGATGTAGGTCTTCCCTCCGGCCCGCGCGGTCGACGAACTACCGGCTGTAACGTCCGAGAAGTCGGCCGTTCCTCCGGTACCCGGGGAATTACCAGTTGTGGATGAGCCACTCACGTCGGAGAAATCGGGATTGGGGTTGTCATTGGAGAACGTCATGGACACACCTCCCTTGGATTGAGGCGGTATCTCGACCGCTTAACTCAACATTTGGCAGAATGCGTGCCCGCTCACGGGAAACACTCATAGAGGGAAACGCCTGCAGTTCAACGGCGGAGAGGGGGGACCCTCCCGCGCAACACAACGACGAGCAGCCCCGCCGCCGCCGGAAGAGCTGCCGCGCTATTTAGCGCTGCTGGCTTACAGCTCCCTGCTTCAGTTTTGTGGATGCCCGTCCAAACTCTGTGATCTGGACGCTGCGGCTATACCCACCAGGGATCAAAGCAGTCGTAGTTGTGCTGCCGGCAGATCTTCCCGTCTCTGAACTCGAGCCAGATTGAGAGATGGGCGCGCATTTCCGAGTCGGCGGGCAGGGTGTCGACGGGAACCGCCAGATACCCGCTCCAGAAAACCTCGAGCGCGACCGAATCTCCATCGACAATCGAGTTCAGGATGTCGTACTTCTGGGCCCGGAGTGTCTTCTTGCCCTTCTTGGCCGAATCGAGAAGAGCTTTGAGATCGCGGTGAACTCCGATCGGCGACAGGCGGTTCGGAAACTCTTCCTGTACCACGTCCGTGGTGAAGAACTCCGCCAGCGCCCCGCCCTCGGCGCCACTTTCGAGGGCTTCGAGGAAGCGGCGTGCGATTGCGAGATTGTCGGTCGCGGTCATGGTCATGACATCATCTCGGGCCTCGGGTGTATCGTGCAGCACGCGATTTGACTCGTCGAAGGGGCGTCACGTCACGGGTTACCCCCTACCATAGCGAATCTACAAGGGGGGAGAGACCCTCGCTCGGATAAATCTCGGCGAGGCAAAGGGGGTACTACCCCGCAGAGGCTCCTCGCACCCTCCACCTAGCTCTTCTCGCAGTGGGTTTTTCTCATTGCAGCAGGTTCGCCACATCGATTCTCAGTGCCCTGAACGCGTCGGCATTGAACCTGTTCGCTTCCCGTTCTGACGGGCCGAGAAAATCCCCAACCGCCGTTCCGCTCAACCTGTTCAGGAACCGCAGGATCCCGCTCTCCTGCACGACCAGCGTTCCCCTTCTATTGAGGATCGTCTGCGAGCCGGGGTTGTCCTTGATCGACACACGCACGGGAATTCCTGGATTCTGGAACGGCCGTCGCAGCGGCGACTTCAACAGGTACCCGACCGTCGGAGGCAGATGCCACTCCGGCTCCTTTGCGAAGTGCATCGACCAGCCGCGCTCGTGTGGCGTGTTGATGACCTCGAACTCGCCCATCATGTTCGTCCAGCCTACCGTGAAGATCGCGATCTTCATCGACATGTCGACCTGGATGGTGAGTAGCTCGGGCATCGGTCTCACCGCGCCCTCGAGGGGCGCGAAGTGTCCGCCCTTGCTCCGCATCTTGAAGTGCATGTAATAGTTGGCCGCCTGCGCGTCGAACCAGCGCGCGCCCGTCTTGTCGGTGAGCGTGATGCGGTACTTGCCCTTGCTGATGTACTTGTCGATGTACGCCGCGTAGTGCGGCATCGATGCCTTGAGGATTTCGGGCGTGAGCCTGATGGCGATGTCGTATGTCGTCGCGCCGTCGCCGTCGGGGATCGCGCGGAGAGTGTCGATCGAGAACAATCGCCCCATCGCCGCCACGGTGCGCGGGAAGCTCGCCGTGTAATCGGCCCGAATCGCTGCCGGAGATTTCCCTTCGCCCCCCGCGAGCGCGGCCGCGAGAACATCGGTGATGTTTTTTGCGGCGATTCTTCCGAGGGCGACTTCGACGTTGGTGAACCACTCGTATTCGTTGTCGGTGAGTTTTCTGAGCCGCACGATCTCGCGTGACTCGGTGAGCGCGTCGGGCGGCTCGGTCGAGAGTTTGGCGGTCACGACGTACCGATCCACTGAGAACACTCCCTCATCACCGAAGAGTCGTGCGCTGTCGGGGCCGGTCGAGAGCCAG
The DNA here is from genome assembly GCA_035317585.1 of Gemmatimonadaceae bacterium. Taxonomy (GTDB): domain Bacteria; phylum Gemmatimonadota; class Gemmatimonadetes; order Gemmatimonadales; family Gemmatimonadaceae; genus UBA4720. Next base: position 4,104 of record DATHGO010000136.1, read on the forward strand.
ACGCTCGTATCGTTGTAGACGCCCGATGGCGTCAGCGCGTAGTGTCCGAATTGCGCCCGTGCGCGCAGAATTCTCGGCGGTCGCTGGATATTCGTGAAGCGCGAGCCGACGGAGTAGAAGAACTCTTCCGCGTTCTGGCGCGCGAACGGAATGTTGGGGCCGAATGCGGGGGCGACTTCACGGCACGCGGACAACGCGATGCCGAATGATGCGGCGAGCGCAACGAATCGAACTGTCTTTGGGATTGGCACCCGCGAAAGTTCTACGGCAGAGCAAGGTGAGGGAAGGGCGCGAGACGGCGAAAGACATGCCTCAGGCCCGGTCTGACGCAGATCGCAGGTGGGGTCTGGCGCCCTCTGTGTAAACGATTACATATTTGGGGCTGTAAGGCAAAGATCGACCAGCAGCTCAGCTGTCCTCCCGTCCATCCCGCTCGGACACCCAGTGATCCGAGGCAGGGTCCACTGTTGCGAGGAGAATGGTCACGATCAAGGATGTCGCTCGTGAAGCAAAGATGTCCGTCGCCACGGTCTCCAGAGTTCTGAACGCGAGCGGACCTGTAAGCGACGAGACCCAGCGGTTGATTCGCGAAGTCGCCGGACGCATGCGTTACGTCCCCCACAGCGGAGCGCGCAGTCTCATCACGAGCAGGACAGAGACGCTTGGCGTTCTTCTCCCTGACCTCTACGGAGAATTCTTCTCCGAAGTCATTCGCGGCATGGACGATACCGCCCAGAAGAATGGGTTTCACCTGCTGATCTCACGGGCCTACGCCGACAGGCACGGCATCGAGACCGCGATACGTGCGATGCGCGGGCGCGTCGACGGCGTCGTCGTGATGTCTCCCGATCTCGACGCGAAGTCACTGTTGGATCTGCCGAGCACTATTCCGGTGGTGTTGTTGTGTTCGGTGCCGAGGGGAAACGAGATCGATTCGCTCACGATCCAGAACTGTCGCGGCGCCAAGGAGATGGTGACGCATCTCACCTCGCTCGGCCACAAGCGCATCGCGATCATCAAAGGCTCGGCGCGCAACTACGACGCGGCGGAGAGGTTGCGCGGCTATCGAATGGCGCTGCGCGAAGCGGGGATCACGCCGGATCCTTCGCTCGAGCGCGAAGGAGATTTCACTGAGGCGGCGGGATACACGGCGGCCCTCAAGCTCCTCGCGGTGAAAAATCGTCCGACCGCAATCTTCGCGGCGAACGACTCGATGGCGATCGGTGCGCTCAGCGCACTCCGCCAGTCGGGGATGGCGGTACCGGAGGAGATGGCGGTGGCGGGCTTCGACGACATTCCGCTGGCGCGCTACATGGATCCGCCCCTGTCTTCAGTGCACGTCCCGATCTGCGAGCTTGGTGCGAGGGCGGTGGGACTTCTTCTCCACGGTATCACGCACAAGAACGACCACGCGCGGCGTCGCGAGCG
>DATHGO010000137.1:0-4423 GCA_035317585.1 Gemmatimonadaceae bacterium
ATCGCAGGGCTCGCGGCGTTCACGGAGCCGGGAAGAGTAGCGACCTCTGGACTTCTGCCGCGCGGCGGTTATGGTGTTGTCTTCAAAAAAATTCTTCCGGAGTATCAGCATGCGTTCAGTTTTAGGCGCGCTCGCCCTTACGATTGGGCTCGCAACCTCGGTGGCGGGGCAGACCGCCGTCCCGATGCAGTCGACCCCGCTCGACCCATCCAACCTCGATCGTTCGGCCTCGGCTTGCACCGACTTCTATCAGTTCGCCAACGGCGGCTGGGCGAAGACCCATCCGGTGCCCCCCGCGTACTCGATCTGGGGCAGTTTCGCCGAGCTGTCGGAGAACAACCAGGCCAACGTTTTGACGATCCTGCGCAACTCGCCAGCCAGTGGTAACCCGCAGGCGAGCGCGGATCTTCGCAAGCTCGCGACCTATTACACGTCGTGCATGGACTCGGCAGGTGCCGAGAAAGCGGGCGCGCAGCCGATCGTGCCTGAGCTGGGCCGGGTTGCGGCCATTCGCAACCGCGCGCAACTCGAGTCAGAGATCGCGCGCCTCCATTCGATGGGACTCCCCTCGGTCTTCGGCTTCGGCGCCCAGCAGGACGCGAAGAACAGCACTTCCGTCATCGCCGGCGTCCGGCAGGGTGGCCTGTCGCTCCCTGATCGCGACTACTATCTGAACCCGGAGAAGCGCTACTCCGACATCCGCGCCAACTACACCGATCACGTCGCGAGGATGTTCCAATTGATGGGGGAGAGCGCGTCGGATGCGGGATCGGACGCGCAGCGAGTCCTCGCCATAGAGACCGCGCTCGCAAAACCGGCAAAGACTCGCGTGGAGATGCGTGATCCGAATGCCAATTATCACAAGATGACGACGGCAGAGCTCGCCCAACTTGCTCCGGGCTTCAACTGGCCCAGCTACTTCGCCGGCGTTGGACGAGGCGACATCACGACCATCAACGTTCAGAATCCGGTGTTTCTGAAAGCCGTTGACAGTCTCATGACATCGGTCCCGCTCAATGACTGGAAGGCGTACCTGCGCTGGAAAATTGTTGACGCGGCCGCGCCGAGCCTCAGCTCCGCCTTCGTCAACGAAGATTTCCGCTTCGGCAGCACGCTCAGCGGAACGAAGGAACAGCTGCCACGCGACAAGCGGTGCGGTCGCGCTACCGATGCAGGATTGAGAGATGCGCTCGGGCAGGCGTACGTCGCCCAGTACTTTACCCCAACAGCCAAACAGCGCGCGCTCGAGATGGTTCGCAACCTCGAGTCGGTGTTCCACGATCGCCTTCAGACGCTCGGCTGGATGAGCGACACCACCAAGGCTCAGGCTGAGACGAAACTTGCGGCATTCACCAACAAGATCGGATACCCGGACAAGTGGCGCGATTATACGTCGCTCACGATCAAGCCTGGAGCATTTCTCAACAATCAACTCGCGGTGCGCGAGTACGAGCGTCGCCGGGAGCTGGCGAGAATCGGCCAGCCGGTCGATCGCACGGAATGGGGGATGACGCCGCCGACGGTCAACGCGTACTACAACCCGTCGATGAACGAGATCGTGTTCCCGGCCGGCATCATGCAGCCGCCGTTCTTCGATCCGAAGGCCGATGATGCGGTGAATTACGGCGGGATGGGTGCGGTCATCGGACACGAGATGACCCACGGCTTCGACGACCAGGGCGCGCAGTTCGACGCGCAGGGGAATCTGCGCAACTGGTGGAGCGCGTCCGATCTCGAGAAGTTCAAGCGGGGCACGGGGCTGGTGGCATCGCAGTTCGATTCCTACACGGTGCTGGACAGCGTGCACGTGAACGGGAAGCTCACCCTGGGCGAGAATCTGGCCGATCTTGGCGGACTCTCCATCTCGTATGCGGCTCTCGAGAAGGCCCTGGCCGCGAAGGGAAGGCCGCCGCTCATCGACGGCTTTACTCCCGAGCAGCGTTTTTTCCTGGCGTGGGCGCAGATCTGGAGACAGAACATCAATCCAGAAGCGCAGCGAGTGAGAATCAACACGGATCCGCACTCTCCCGGGCAGTGGAGAACGAACGGCCCGCTGTCGAACTTGCCGCAATTCGCTGCAGCGTTCGGGTGCAAGGCGGGGGACGCCATGGTGCGGCCGGATTCTGTCAGGCCCGTCATCTGGTAACGGACAAGCTGACACCTTTGAAGGGGAGGAAACCGAAAAGCGAGAAGAGCCAGGTGGGGGGTGCGAGGTACTAGGTGTGAGGTTGGAGGTAGAATCGCGATGTTTCACGCGTTACCTCATACCTCGAACCTAGCACCTCGCACCCCCCACCTTACTCTTCTCGTAGTTTACAGTTCCGGAGTGCAGTTACCGGGGTGCCGCCCCTGCCGGCACCCCGTAGTCTTTCCAGCAAGCGTGGCGCGTTCTCCGACTCAGCGACTAATTTCCAGTCATGACTGCCCGGAGCTTCTTCTACCGGGAGACGGAAGGGATTCGCGTCACGGTGCGACCCGTCTATCTCCGCGATCACTCGGAGCCTTCGCAAAGCCATTACGTGTTCGCTTATTTCGTGCGCATCGAGAACGTCGGGACAATGGCGGCGCAGCTCCTCACCCGCCGCTGGCTGATACACGACTCCGTTGGCGAGGGAGTGGACACGGAGGTAATTGGTGAGGGCGTGGTCGGCGAGCAGCCCACGCTGATGCCAGGGGCCGTCCACGAGTACCAGAGCTTCTGCATTCTGAAGTCGGGAGAGGGCTGGATGGAGGGGCACTACGGACTTCTCCGCCAGGACGGAACGCCGTTCGAGGCGTCGATCCCGCGCTTCATACTCAGCGCGAGCGAGTCGACGAGCCTTCCATCGTAAGCCGCGCACGACAGTTGCTTCGCATCCGGCCGTGAGCCGCATCTACGACATCTCGGTTCCGATCCGGTCGGGGGGGCTGGTGTATCCGGGAAACCCTGAGATCGACATCTCTCTGCAACAGGCGGTTGCCAAGGGCGCCAGCGCCAACGTGTCCAACATACGATTCGGCTCGCATACCGGCACGCATGCCGACGCGGCGCGCCACTTCTTCGACGATGGCCAGCCGGTCGACATGATTCCGCTCGACCGCTTGATCGGGCCGGCACTATTGATCGGCTTCAGCGACAGTGTTCGGTCTGTCGGCGCCGCCGACCTGCGCGAGCATGATCTCAAGAATCACAAGCGCGTCCTTCTTCGCACCCGCAACTCGGCCTTTCTCTCCCAGAAAGACTTCGTAACGGACTACACCTATCTGGCTCCCGACGGCGCCCAGTATCTCGTCGACAAGGGCGTCGAGCTGGTAGGAATAGACTACCTCTCGATCGAGCAGTTTCACTCGGGACACCATCGCACCCATCGCACGCTTCTCGAGCGCTCGGTGGTGATAGTCGAAGGTCTCGATCTGTCGGTGCCGGCGCCGGGTGAGTATGAGTTCATCTGCCTGCCGCTTCGCATCGAAGGGTGTGACGGTGCGCCCGCGCGCGCGGTGCTCATCGCGTGACGGACATAAGGCACATTTTCTTTGACATCGGTGGAGTGCTGGGCTCCAACTGCTGGGATCGTGAGCAGCGGCACCGCGCCGTCGAGCGGTTCGATCTCAACCTCGAAGATTTCCAGTGGCGACACGAAGAAGTCGTCGCGGAGTGGGAGGAAGGCAGGATCACTCTCGATGAGTACCTGGACATCGCCGTCTTCAACACGCAGAGGCCGTTCTCGCGTGAGGAGTTCGTCGACTTCATGTACTCACAGAGCGTTCCCGACAAGGCTACGGTTCAGATTGCGCGTGCACTCTCGGGGGATTCGCGCTTCACCCTCATGACGCTGAACAACGAGTCAGAGGAGTTGAACCTTTACCGGATCGAGACGTTCGGGATCTCCGAGATCTTTGAAGCATTCCTTTCATCGTGTTGGCTCGGTGTGCGAAAACCCATGCCCCGCATCTATAGTCGCGCGTTGGGCATCGCGCACGCCGAACCGGCCAGCTCGCTCTTTATCGACAACCTGCAGCAGAACCTCACGCCGGCTAGCTCTCTGGGCATGAACGTGATTCTGTTCAAATCCGCATCACAGCTTCGCTCCGACCTGGAGCGTGTTCTCGGCCTCGAAATTCCAGGAGTTTAGGCAATGGGTTTGGCGATGATCGGCCTCGGCCGAATGGGTGGCAACATGGCGGAGCGGTTGGTCAGAGGCGGCCACGAGGTGGTAGTCTTCGACCGGAAACCCCCCACCGTGCAGCAGTACGTCTCGCTCGGTGCTATCGGGAGCACGAGTCTGAGCGACGCTATGGCGAAGCTCAAGGGCCCGCGCATCGCGTGGATCATGGTCCCCGCGGGGAAGCCGGTCGACGAGACGATCGCCTCGATTCTCCCAGGAATGTCGAAGGGCGATGTGATCATCGACGGGGGCAACTCCAACTTCCACGACTCGATGCG
>DATHGO010000138.1:0-8989 GCA_035317585.1 Gemmatimonadaceae bacterium
ATCGTGAAGTACGTGAGGATCGCGAACACGTCCCACACCAGCGGGCTCTTGAACTGCGGCCAGATGTAGCGCCAGTTCGGATAGGGCACGAGCCAGAAGAATTTCCACGGGCGACCCAAGTGGAGAATCGGGAACAATGCCGCCGTCATGACCGCGAACACCGTCATCGCTTCGGCGCACCGGTAGATCGTCGTACGAAACCCGGCTCGGAAGAGATAGAGGATCGCCGAAATCAGCGTACCGGCGTGACCGATACCGATCCAGAAGACGAACGTAATGATGTACACGCCCCACATCACCGGCGGGTTGTATCCGGCGACACCCAGACCGCTGTAGATCTGGTACATCCAGGCACCGATTCCGATGAGCAGGAAGAACACCGCGACCCCAAGGCCGATGAACCACGCGACCGTCGGATGCAGGGTCGCGACGATCTCGCGATCGACCTGTTCGTAATCCTTTACTGCCGGCAGTTGAACGTTTCCGGTCGCGATGTTCGGCCGGCGCGGCTCGTCGCGCGCGGGGAGTGGCTGTGTGATAGTCGCCATCGCTATGGCGCTCCCAAGCTTGTCGACGCGGGGTGGCTAACCTTCTTCAAGTAGACTACCGCCGTAAAGGTGTTGAGCTCTTCGAAGACGTGGTACGCCCTGGCGTCCTTGGCGAGCTGCGTGACCGTCCAGCTTTCGTCCGCCGCGTCACCGAACACGATCGCACGCGAAGGACACGATGCGGCACACGCCGTCGTGAACTCGTCGGGCTTGAGGGCGCGTTTCTCCGCCGTAGCCCGATTCTCGGCTTCGCGAATTCGCTGCACGCAAAACGTGCACTTCTCCATCACGCCCTTGCCCCGCACGGTGACGTCGGGATTCAGCTGCCAGTTGAGCGGTTCCGGAAACGCGTACTGCGGTCGCGCCGGCTCGCCGTACCCGAACCAGTTGAAGTACCGGACCTTATACGGACAGTTGTTGGAGCAGTAGCGGGTGCCGACGCAGCGATTGTACACCTGGACGTTCAATCCGTCGGGCGAGTGGTAAGTCGCGTACACGGGACAAACGGGCTCGCACGGCGCGTTTCCGCAGTGCTGGCACATCATCGGGACGAAGCGCGTGTCGAAATCGGCGCCGCCATCTTCCCCGCCCTCGTAGTAGCGCTCGATGCGGATCCAGGCCATTTCGCGACTGCGCAGGAGGTTCGCGCCGAAGCCGGTACGATCGGGAAGAACTTGTCCAACTTGCCAGTCTGCGCCAACAGTCGGGATGTTGTTCTCGGCGTAGCAGGCGCTCACGCATGCCGCGCATCCGGTGCAGCGGGCAAGATCGACCGTCATCGCCCAGCGCCGCTTGGTCATGCCGCTCCAGTGATTCGGATCGTACATGCCCTTGTCCTTCGAGCGCGGATCGCCCTGTTCGCCCTGAGCATCGTTCGCGACCGGAGACCGAAGGCCGGGAAGAAATTCGTGGGACGCGTCTCCGGGCATTTCCTCGGTCAGCTCGGCGGACGCTCCCGTGTCATGGCCCGGTCTTCCCGCCTGGAGATCGGCGATCGCGATCGCCTGACCGATTCCACGTCCGTGCTGGCGCGCCGATCCCTCGGTCGTGACTATGTGTGCGTAGCCGCTCGCCTTCGAAACGTTGGCCTTGGTCGACACGAAAGCCACGCCGCCGGCGCGGTCCTCCGCCAGCGGAAGAATCTCGAGAGGATTGAATCCAGCCTTCGCGTACCTGCCCGCGTGCGTGTGGCCTCTTCCCGTCCCGATCGCAACGGTGTCGCGCTGCATCCCCGGATACCGGAGCACCGGAAGCGTCAGACTGCCAGCCGACGTTTGCACCGTGACGAGATCACCGTTCGCAAATCCCATTTTTTCGGCCGTCGCGGGATTCATCTCGGCGACCGTCTGCCAGCAGACCTTTGTGACGGGGTCGGGAATTTCCTGGAGCCACGGCTTGTTCGCGCCGCGCCCGTCGCCCAGGAACGGGTGCGGGTAGACGACCAGATACATGTTGCCGCTCGACTGCTCGATCGGCGTGGCCGCACGCACGGGCGGAATGGTTCGCGCCGTGGTCGGCTCGCCCAACGAGCCGGACGCAATCCCACGCGGAAGCGCTGCTGCGAGTCCCGCGGCGCCGCCCGGAAAGCGGCTTACGAACCAGCTTCGATAATCGACCATTTGATAGCGCGCAGCGCTTGCCGGATCTTTCTTCGCCGCGGCGATAAGCACATCGGAAGTTGCGCGGGTATCGAACACCGGATCCATCGTCGGCTGCTGGAGCGAGATCGTGCCGCGAACCGGCTCCGCGTCGCCCCATTGCTCGAGCGAGTGATGATCGGGAAGTATGAGATCGGCGAGCTCCGACGTTTCATCAGGATAGCTCGAGAAGCTCACCTTGAATGGCACCTTCGCCATCGCGGCGGCAAATCCCACGGACTTCGGAAGCGTGAATGCCGGATTTGCCCCACGCACCATTAGCAGCGAGACGCCGCCCGAGTTCATGCGCTCGGCGAGAGCGCGCACTTCCGCCGGCGCCGCCATCCGATCGAAGCCCAGGTATCCCTCGTTCGGCTTGATCGTGACGCCGACGTTGCCGCGCGCCTGGTTGAGAGCGTTCGCGGCGAGCGCCACCTCGAGCCCGTCCGCTCCCCCGCCGCCAGCGATCACCATGCTCGGTGTCGTCGCCGCGAACTCGCGGCTGAACGCGTCGAGCACAGAGGCGCTCACGCCTGTCGCCTGCGAGACCGCCTCGATCGGGAGTTGGCCCTGGAGCATGCGCACGATCGCCATTTCGCTGCCGGGGCGGCAATCGATCCACTGATCAGCGTTCAGGCCGGTGAGCGAGCGGCGAGGGCCCACATAAACGAGTCTCGGAGCTTTTTCGTGGTCGGCGCGCGCATCGGCAAAGTCGAGCTGCTGCGGCACCATCGCGCCCCAGCTGTCCAGGAAATCCGCTCCAATGGACACGACAAGGCGAGCCGCGCGGAAATCGAGCCTGGGCCAGGCGACACCATAGCTCTGTCGATTTGCCGCGATCGCGGCGTGGTCGGCGCCCGCGTCGTAGCTCAGATGAGCGGGCATTCCAAAACCGGCAAGCCAGGTGTCGAGGAAGCCGGGGAAACTCCCTGACTCATGCTGATTGATGAAGACTGCGTTCCCTGCACCGCCGCGGCTCCGCGCCTCTCCGAGCTTCTGCCCGAAAAGCTGGAGCGCTTCGTCCCAGCTCACACTCTGGAGCTGTCCGTTGCGCCGCACCATCGGCCCGCGATAGCGATCCGGATTGTAAAGACCCTGCAGGGCGGCCTGTCCACGAGCGCAAAGCGCGCCGCGGTTTACGGGGTGGTCGGGATTTCCCTCGAGCTTTATGGTTCGTCCGTCTCGGGTCTCGCCGATGACGCCGCATGCAGCCGAGCATTCGCGACAGGTCGTCGCGTAGTAGGTGGACACACCGGGTACTGTTTGGTCCGGCGAAACCAGATACGGAATGAGCTTCTCGACTTTCTCGGAGGCGCATCCCAGCATCGTGGTGGCGGCGGTGCCGACCCCCAGCACCTTGAGGAATTCGCGTCGCTTCACGCCGTTTGGCGTGGCGGCGACCGCGGGCTTGGCTGATTCTTGCTCGGTGCTCATTCGCCTAGTAGTGACACGAGCTGCAGTCGTATCTCGCTTTGAAGGGCGGATTCGACTGTCCGATGTGACAGTTGATGCACCACCCCATGTTGAGCGACGACGCCTGATAGACCTGCTTCATGTTCTGGATCTGGCCGTGACACGTCTGACACGTAACGCCCGCATTCACGTGCCGCATGTGCGGGAAGTGAACGTACTCCGGCAGCTTGTGGATGCGAACCCACGGCACCGGCTCTTTTTTGTTCCAATAGGCGGCGAGCTTCTGAATTTCCGGCTTCCCTGTCGCGACGACGGTGTGACAGCCCATGCAGGTACCGACTGCCGGAAGGCCCGGGTCGAACGACTTATTCGCCGAGAAGTGACAGTACAAGCAGTTCATCTTCAGCGTGTCGACGTGAATCGTGTGACGGAACGCGACCGGTTGCACGGGGCTGTTCCCTTCCGATGAAGAGGCACCGCTATATGCAGAGAGCATGGTGGCGAGCGCCGCGATGCAAACGAACCCCGGCACTGCTAGCCATCTGCTTCGCAAGTTCATCCGCGAATAATCGTGAAAGGCGAGTTAATCCGTCGGCTTTGTGAAGAATTTCACAAGCAACCAACAGGCGGAAAAATGTTCCGACAGCTAATGTGGCGCAAGGTGCGCTCTCACCGCTGCAAGCCTCCTGCCTTCCCCTTAGTGATGCGGTCGATCGTTCGAATGATTTCGATGAAAATTGCGCGCAGGAGCGCCAGCTCGCGCGAATCGGGAGCCGCGCGATAGATGAGTGTGCGCACCGACCGCATGATGTGTTCGTGAAAACGCGTCTTGAAGAAATCAATAGCGTAGAGCGCGCGCTCGGCGTCGGCGAAGAGCTGTTCGTATTCTTCCGTGGTGGCGGGAGGGGCGTCCTTGCGCGGCGGGGCGAGAGTCCGAGTGGAATCCGCCGCCGAGAGATGCAGCTCGTAGAGGGCGATCAGAACGGCCTGCGCGAGGTTGAGTGAGGCGTGTTCCGTCGTCGGGATCGTGACGACGATGTGTGCGCGATCCAGGATCTCGTTGGGAAGTCCCTTGTCCTCTCTTCCGAACAGGATTGCGACCGGACCGCTCCGCGCGAAATCGAGAAGCTCAACGCTGGCCGCTTTTGGATTGGTCAGGTCACGCTTGGCCGCGCGGCGTCTCGCTGTGAACCCGGCAACCCGCACCACTCCGTCGAGCGCCTCCTCGATGGTGTCGCAGTTTCTGATGCGCTTGATGATGTCGCCGGTTTCGTGGGCGATCCCTTCGAGCCTCCAGGGGTCGTATTCCACCGACCGCACAAGATAGAGGTCGGAACATCCCATGTTTTTCATCGCGCGAATCGTCGCCGCGATGTTGACGGGATCCTGGGGCTCGTACAACACGACTCGCACGGCTGAAAGAATCGACTCGGGAATCGTCGACCAGCCGCCCGACGCACCACTCTTCTCGTGGCTCACGCGGAGGGATGCAAAATGCTGCCCCCACCATCCATCTCAGAACGGATAGTGGAGGGCAGCATTACGCCGAAGCAACTGAGTCGCCGCGGCCAGGTGAATCCTTTCTAGACGACTGGCCTGCCAGTGACGAGGCGATAGATGATCACGATGACGGCGATGACGAGCAGGATATGGATCAGCCCGCCCCCGACGTGGATTACGAAGAACCCAAGAATCCAAAGAATGAAGAGTATTACCGCGATAGTCCAAAGCATGATGGCATCCTCGCAAGAAGTGAGTTACACCTGGCGCGATAGAGACTGTCCCCGCTTTGTACCCAGCCCCGACGTTCGGCTGGCGTCATGCTAGGGCACACCATGCCGAATGGCAACCAGCATGCCTGCGCATCCGCAACGACCTTGCTCGTCTAGGGCGAGTCGACTCCGAACAGCTCACTTTGGTTGGCGACATCGTACCGGACGCGTCCCTCGCCGTCGATTCGCCCGAACGACGTCAAATGGTGCGGCTCCGTACCCGCGTCCATGATATGAAGCACGGACACCCCCTGCGCGACTGCGGCGTCCGAAACGAGAAAGCGGTGGCAGCGCCAGGGAACTGCCTCGGCGCACATGATGACCGTGGGCTCGAGCCTGGCGAGGATCAAAAGATCTTCGAGGGCCTCGTTGAATTCCCGCGTCTCCATATAGTCGGCGTAGGCCCGGAAACTCGCGTTACGCCATTGGGTGTTGCGCGAGTCGCGACGCCCGCGGCGCCGACCACCAAGCGAGGGCAGGTGCGAATACCTCAAGCCGGCATCGATAAGGGACCGCTCGAGGTTTGGTCGGGAAAAGTGCGGATATCTCGCCGATGTGGGGAAGGCGCGAACATCAACGAGATGTGTCGCGCCTTCTCTCGCCAGTAGCCCGAGAAATTCTTCGAGCGTTCTGGTCGAGTGACCAATCGTGAACAGCCTAGCGGGGTCCACGCTCCACGAAGCTTCCCCCCTCCACGCGCGGCGTGCCCGACGGTGGGGTGATTCCCGTCGATCCCGTCTGATGCAGCGCTTGCCTGCCGAGGAGGATTCTTGTCGCTCTGACATCGTGTCCCATGTCGATGAGAAGAAGCGCGAGATCCCCGCTTCCCCACAGCAATCCGGCCAGCACTACGAGCCGGCTCATCTCCCCGAGCAGCGTCGGGATCGACGTGGTGCCCTGCGTCACGAGTCCTGTAATGATCTCCGAGACGAGGAGCAGCAGCAGTATGATCGCCATGAGCTTGAACAGCTTCGACAGATAGCCCAGCCCCACGTACGGCTCGAGATCGGCCAGGCGCACCGGCATCGCCGGGTCACGCTTCGGGTTGGCTGGTGAGTGCCTGTGATCCTCCGCTGGGTTCGCGGGGCTGGCCGTAGATGTCTTGTCCATTAACTGTCTCCTGTTCCGATCCAGCGAGCGGGGTAGCCTCGCGTGTCTATATGGGTGAACGGCCCGTGCGCTGACGTGCCAGAATATATCCCGCACCCTCCTATCAGCGAAGGGTGTGCCCGCTCGACGCGGTTGACGGCATCCTGGATAACCTTGGCATCTGCAATATTCACGCGCCCGTCATGATTCAGGTCGTCCATCTGCCCATCTCCGTCGTTATCGATGAAGATGTCATTGGCGTCGCCGTACATATGGCGGCTCAAGGCGGCGCGCCCCCTCGGGTCGCCGCCCCCGGCGTTGTATTGCGGGGTTCTGAATCCGCTCAGGACCCGGACACCATTCGGGTTGATCCCGTGCTCCTTCAGGTCCTGCAGAACGAGCTCGTCCTTGTCGATCATCTTGATGTCTACCACGATGTATTTCGGCCAGACATTCGGCTGATCGTGCGGCAGAAAATCCTTGAGCTTGAAGTGGTCGGACAGCTGGGTGTTCTCGTTCTGCTGCGTGACCTCGATGAATCCGTTGGGCGGATCGTAGCTCACGCCGGGCCGGCCTTTTCTGGCGGCCGGCCAGTTTCCGATGTAGTAGAGCCCGAGCCGACCCCCTTTCTTTTCCGTCGCCGGACGCAGGGTGATCACACTGAAATCTGCAAGTGGTTTGATGGCGTTTCCGACCCTGAGCGCCAGGCTCCAGACGCCAGGGCGCTGTGGGGCGACGAACTTGGACGTGGACTCGGCCGCCGAGCCGTACGAAAAGGTCGTTACGGCTCCGGGCGGAAGTGTGTCGCCCAGAATCGGTGTGATCGGCGTTCCCCCCGGCTGAATCCGGACGCGAAGCTTTCCGCTTTCCCCGCGCGCGGGCGCCGCGAGTGCGGTGAGCGCCGCATCCGTGAGGTAGGCGACTGATGGAGCCTCTCTATCGGTAAGCGCGGTCGCGATATTGGCGCTCGCGGGTGTCACCGGACCGCTGTCTCCGGCTGCGCGCGCGCGGGCAATTGACCACGACCAGCCCATCGCGAAGAGAAGCAGGACCAGAATCGAGACGACATTGAACGCACGTTCAGCTCTGCCGGGCGGGCGCCGGAACCCTCGCGGGCGTTTTTCCGGGAACGCCAGCAGCAATTCGCCGGTGGTTGCTTTGCGCCGCGGCGGCGGTGAACTTGAACGTCTCTCTTCCATTCTACCTCTCTAATGCGGGCCGATGCAGACAATCGCCGACCTTCTACACAGACTGAACAATCTTCCGGAGCTCGTGCAGTGGGCCGGTCTCTTCGGGCTCACAGCAATCATTTTTTCCGAGACCGGACTTCTCGTGGGGGTCTTTCTACCCGGCGATTCCCTTCTGGTAACGGCCGGGCTCCTCGCCGCGAGGGGATATCTCAACGTATACACCCTCGCGCCGGTGCTAACGGTGGCAGCGATTTGCGGCAATTCGGTCGGATATTTCATTGGTCGCACCACAGGCCCCCGGATCTTCAATAGAGAAAACAGCCTCTTCTTCAACAAGAAGCATGCTATGCGCGCTCACGAGTTCTACGAGAAATACGGACGCAAAACAATCGTGCTAGCCCAATTCATGCCAATCATCCGGACGTTTGCGCCCGTGGTCGCGGGCGTCGGAGGAATGAAATTCAGAACCTTCATCACCTTCAACATTATTGGCGCCGTTTTTTGGATCTGGAGTATGGTGGGGATTGGCTATTTTCTTGGCAGCTATATTCCGGGAATCGACAAGCACATCGAAATCGTCGTCGTCGTCGTCGTCTTCATCTCGATTCTGCCGGGGATCATCAGCTGGTACAGGGGAAAGCGTGCGAAAGGACGGGACACCTCTGCCACATCGAGGCCGGCGCGCTCTGAGATGTAGCACGAAGCAAGGCCGCACGTCGCTCAGCGCCCGCTAAGCGAAGATCAAACAGGAGAAAGACAATGCCATTTACACTTCCGCCGCTCCCCTACGACTTCCCCGCTCTCGAGCCGCACATAGATGCGAAGACAATGGAGATCCATCACGGAAAACATCATCAGACCTACGTGAACAATCTCAACGCCGCCATCGAGAAGGCCCCGGAGCTGGCGAGCAAATCACTCGACGACCTGATGCGCAACGCCGGCAAGCTCCCCGAAGCCGTTCGCACCGCGATCCGGAACAACGGGGGCGGTCACTGGAATCACTCGATGTTCTGGCAGATCATGGCGCCAAAGGCTGGCGGCGAGCCGGGCGGAAATCTCGGCAGCGCGATCAAGAGCGCGTTCGGGGATTTCGCGAAGTTTCGCGAGCAGTTCAGCGCGGCGGGTGTCGGACGATTCGGATCAGGCTGGGCGTGGCTGATCAACACCGGTGGGAAACTCTCGATCACCAGCACGCCGAATCAGGACAATCCGTTGATGGAAGGCCAGAAGGCGATAATGGGTCTCGATGTTTGGGAGCACGCGTACTATCTCAAGTACCAGAATCGCAGGCCGGATTACATCAACGCGTGGTGGAATGTTGTTAACTGGAAGGAAGT